>SXOM01000434.1 GCA_005776735.1 Pseudomonadota bacterium | reverse complement strand
GCGCCCCCGGCGGCGTTCGCGGCGCTCCAGGCCGATGCGCCCGAGCTGGCCGAGGCGTTGTCGCGCCACGCCGAGGGCGACACCCTCGCCGAAGCGGCCCGCGTCCTGCTCGCCGCCGACGCCCGCCTGCGCGCGCTGGTCCTGCCCACCGAGCCGGTGGGGCCGTACCCCGACCGCCAGGGCGAAGACCTCCGGGTCGACCTGCTCCACGCCGACGTCCACCGCGACGGCGACACGCTGGTGGTCGACGTCGTCGGCGTCGGCGCCGCCGACAACGGCGTGTGGCTCGAGGTCGACACCCGCGGTGGCCCCGCGCCCGACCTGCTCCTCGGCTTCGGCCGCGGGTGGACGCGCGAAGCCACGCTCGATGGCGGCGACCCCGCGGCGGTGCTGCCCGCGGGGGTGCTCCCCGAGGTCGACCCGGACCGGGTGCGCGTCGCGGTCGACCTCGCCGACGCCCCTCGCCTGGACCCCGCCCGCTCCGCGCGGGTCACGGCCCAGGTCCGCAGCTTCGACGGCAACGTGGTCGACGTCGGCCCCGGCGGCTTCCTCGGCGCCCCGCCCCAGGACGCCCTGGAGGTCCTCGCCGCGTTGTGCGAAGGCACCACCGTCCGCGATGCGGACCTCGCCGTGGCGATCGCGATCACGTTCGGCGCCGCCCGCACGGCGGTCGCCGACGGCGTGGTGCCCACGGTCGACGCCGACGCGGTGGCCTGGCTGGACTACGGCCAGGACCTCGACGCCTGGCTCACCTCCGTCGGGGCGCCGTGGCGCCTCGGGGGCACCGATGCCCTCGGCAAGCTCGTGTGGGCGTGGCCGGCGGCCCAGACCGTCGCCTACGGGCGCTTCGCGATGGCCGAGCAGTCGGCGCCCCTCTCGGCGGACGCGTGGCGGTTCGACGTTCCGGGCGTCGACGAGCTCGTGGCCCTGCGCACCCTGGCGCCGCGCCGTGCGACCGCGGCCGCCACCGCCGACGCCGTCGACGCCTGGGTCTGGACCACGATGGAATACCGCACCAACGATCCGCTGATGCAGGCGTTCTGCCGCAACGGGACGGTGGGGCGCGAGGTGTGTCGCGCATGGAGCGCCGAGCGGATGCGGGGTGCCACGCTCGGCAAGGTCGGCGGCGCCGAGGTGGCGCTCGACCAGGGCGTGAGCGCGTGGTTCCAGCTCCGCCGCCACGCCGCCGCCGGCCGGTTCGTCGGCGACTGCGCCACCGCCACGTCGATGGCCATCTGGACCCTCCAAGCGCTCGGGATTCCGGCGCTCGGGATGGGCTGGGCCGGGACCGACCCCAGCACGCCCACCCACGACGTGCCCCTGTGGTACGACGGCCAGGCCTTCCGGGCGACCCAGGCCGGGCCTGCGCGCGACTGGGCCGCCGAAGCAGCGTTCGTGTACGTCACGCTGCCCGGCGTACACCCGGTCAACGCGCTCTCGCTCGCGCGCGAGCCCAACGGCTGGTCGCGGGGCGGCGCGGTGGCCGGGGGGTGGACCCAATTCGCCGAGGTGCGGCGCATCCTCGCCGAGGGCCTCCCGGCCGCGGTGGTCGGCGGGTGGGTCGACGTGCAGGCGGCGGGGGGCTGGCCCACGTGGTGAACCCCCTGTGGCCCGCGGGCCGCCCCGGCGTCGCGCCCGAAGCCACCTGCCGCGACTGTGTGTGGCGCAAGCCCGGACGCCACCACGACCGCTGCTTGCGCCACCGCGGCGAGGCGGTCCGGTTCGACTGGCCGGCGTGCCCCGCGCACACCACCGACGCGGCGCTCGACTGCCTGGCGTGTGGGGCCTGCTGCCGCGAGGCGTACCACGCGGTCGAGGTGGGCCCGCGCGACCCCTTCGTGCGCCTGCACCCCGAGCGCCTCGTGCAGGTCGACGGCCGCCACAACGTGCGCCGCGACGGGCCGCGCTGCAGTTGCCTCGGCACCGACTACCGGTGCGCGGTCTACGACGATCGCCCCAAGACCTGCCGCGACTTCGAGCGGAGCGGCGCCAACTGCGTAGAAGCGCGTCGGCGCGTGGGCCTCACGTCGTGAGCCACGTCTCGTAGACGAACGCGCAGTCCCGACGGATGCGCTCGGCGTCGAGTCCGTACTTCTCCAGGTTGTACTTGTGACCGCTCTGGTAGGCCCGCTGCTTGTCGGCCGTGTCGCGGATCGCCTGGAGCTGGGCGGGGGTGGGGGTGATGTCGAAGAACGGGATCATCTCGGCCATCAACCCGTCGAAGTCCTGCATCATGCGGTCGTAGCTCACGACCATCACGCGCCGGCGGTCGATGCGCCCGGCGCTCCAGTCGTCGTGGAAACGCCGAAAGAGCTGCACCAGGGCCACGTACAGGTGTTCGTTGTAGCGGTTGCGCACCGCGTCGGGCAGGCTCCAGTACCCGAACGCCTTGTCGAGCACGCCGGTGACGAGGCTGAAGGTGGACGGGATCACCTCCACCGGGTCGCGCACCATGTACAGGATGTGGGTGTCCGGGAAGCGCGCCAGGAACGCCGGGGTACGCACGCCGGTCGTGAACAGCTTGGCGACCACGCGTTCGCCGCCCTGGCCGACGAGGCTCCGCTTCCACACCGCCTCGAGCCAATCGAAGTCCCGCGCGGTGGTGTCGCGGTTCTCGGGCGCGAACATCGGCAGGCGGTCCTCCTCGTCCCAGGCCAACAAGAACCCGTACAGGAAGAAGCCGTCGAGGTACCGGAAGAACACCGTGACGTCATCGGTCTCGATCGAGCCGAGGTTGGTGTCGTGCGCGGCGGAGTTGTGGAACCGGGCCGGCGACACCTTCTCGAGCAGCGGCAACAGGGGCCGGATGAGCTTCTGCAGGAGGATCGACGGGTACAAGCTGCGGTACAGGTGCAGGCCCACGCCGAAGTGGTTGTCGACCAGGAAGCGATGCAGGAACGTGGTCCCGGTGCGCGGGTTGCCGACGATGACGATGGGTTTGCGCACCTGTGCGCGCCCGAGCGCGGGCACCAGCAGCCGGTCCAGCGCCATCCAGACCCACACGTTCAGCCGCAGGCCCGCGTAGGCCACGCCGATGAAGAGCGGCAGCACACGAACGCCGAAAACGCGTCGGAGCACACCGTAGACCAGCCACATCCGGGAGAGCATGGCGACGGCTAATTCGCAGGACGCCGCGCCGGGACCGTCCCGAGCTCGACCGGGGCCGGCGCGCGGCGCACGCTGGACGATGAAGCGGACGCGACATAGACTGGTCGGAGACTGGTCTACAAGATGCGCTACGCCGCCGTCGATCCTCCCGTGCTCTTCATCCGTGAGCCCGAGTCCGTGGGCACCTACGAGGCCAAGACGCGGCTCGCCGAGCTCCTCACCGAGGTAGAGGCGGGCGCCAGCTACGTGATCACCCGGCACGGCAAGCCGATCGCCCGGCTCCTGCCGATTGCGCCGGCGGCGTCGGTCGAGGGCGTGGTCGGGGCGCTCCTGGCCGCGCGCGCGGGCCGGCGGCTCGGCGTGCCCGCGCGCACGCTCATCGAAGAAGGCCGCCGGTGACGAGCTTCGTGCTCGACGCGTCGGTGGCGCTCTCGTGGTGCTTCGAGGACGAAGCCGACGCCGCGGGCGACGCCGTGCTCCGGCGCCTCGCGGCGTCGCGCGCCGCCGTGCCGGGCATCTGGGCGTTGGAGGTCGCCAACGTGCTCCTCGGTGCCGAGCGGCGGAAGCGCCTGACCGCCGCGGACTCCGCGCGGTTTCTCGGGCTCCTGGAGTCGCTCCCCATCGAGGTCGACGCGCACACCGCCGCCCGTGCCCCGAGGGAGGTGCTCGCGCTGGCCCGCGCGCACGGCTTGTCCAGCTACGATGCGGCGTACCTCGAGCTCGCCGCACG
>SXOM01000433.1 GCA_005776735.1 Pseudomonadota bacterium | reverse complement strand
GCGCAGGCGCGGGTCGGCCGGCACCCGGGCGATGGCCCGGCCGCGGTCGGTGACCGCTCCGGTGTCGTCGACCGCGCCGATGGCGAGCAGCGTCTCGCGGGCGGCCTGCATCCCGGCGGCCGGCGGCGCGTCGGCCCCACCGGGCCTACAAGGGCTGGCGGCGGTACACCCAGGCGTCGGCGCCGTTGGCGTAGTACCGAGGACGTACGCCGATCCGTCGCCAACCGTGGTGCTCGTAGAACGCGATGGCGGGCGCGTTGTCGGCCCGGACCTCGAGCCAGCCCGCCGACGCGTGCGGGCGCGCCGCGACGAGCAAGGCGGCGTGCAGCGTGCTCGCGAGCCCGCGCCGCTGCGCGTCGGGCGCCACCGCGATCTGGAGCAGGTGCAGCTCGTCGAGCACCGCCCACGCGCACGCGAATCCGTCGAGCGGCGCGCCGATGCCCAGGAAGATCCCGCCCGGCCGGCCGAGCTCCTCGGCCAGCATGCCGCGGGTCCACGCTTCGCCGTGGAAACAGGCCTCCTGCAGGGCGACGAGCCGGTCGAGGTCGCCGGCGTGTACGTCACGGACCGACATCGAGCTCCCTCAGGTCGCGCAGGCTGGTGCGGCCCCGGACCTCGGCCACCCACGCGTCGTAGCGCGCCGACCACGCAACGAGCGCGGCGGTGTCGGTGAGATCGGCGGGGAGGGGCACGCTGCGACGCACGCAGCGTTCGACCACCAGGCGGCTGTAGACGAGGCCCAAGAAGCCCGACTCGTCCAGGCCCCAGGCGCGCAGGGCGGCCAGCCCGTCGTCGGCGCGCGGCCAGTGGGCAAGAAACGCGTCGGCGCGGGTGCGCACGTCGGCGGCGCTCGGCTGGAAGACCGAGATGTCGCCGGCGAGCTGGCGGATGACCGCGATGTCGCGCAGCCGCTCGTCGACCGGGCCGGCGGCCTCGAAGGCCGGCACCGGGGAGGCGTCGTGGGCGTCGAAGAACGTCTCGAACGCGACGTCGCTCCGGGTGACCACCCGCTCGCCGACCACGAACAGGACGCGGTCGAGCGGTTCGGCGGCGAAGGCGGCGCAGAAGAACACGAGCACGCCGCCTGGGTTAACCCCCGCCGCCATGATCGAAGTCTCCGGCCTGACCAAGGCTTATGGGCCACGCGTCGCGCTCGACGACGTGAGCTTCACCGTCCAGAAGGGCGAAATCGTCGGTTTCTTGGGGCCGAACGGCGCCGGCAAGACGACGACGATGCGCATCCTCACCGGGTACATCCCCGCCACGGCCGGGGTGGCGAAGGTCGCCGGGTTCGACGTGTTCGACGAGCCCTACGCGGTGCGCGAGCGCGTCGGCTACCTGCCGGAGACCCCGCCGCTCTACCCCGAGCTCTCCGTCGGGGACTACTTGCAGTTCTGCGCCGAGCTCCGCGGTGTGCCCCGGGCCCGCCGTGCGGGCCGTATCGGCGAGACGATGGAGCGGGTGGGCCTGCGCGGGTGGGAAGGGCGGCTGCTCGGCTCCTTGTCCAAGGGGTACCGCCAACGTGTCGGTTTTGCCCAGGCCATCCTACATGATCCGCCGGTGCTCATCCTCGACGAGCCCACCTCGGGGCTCGACCCCGCGCAGGTGGCGGGCATCCGGGAGTTGGTCTTGTCGTTGGCGGGCAGCCACACCGTCATCCTGAGCACGCACATCCTCTCCGAGGTCGAAGCGCTCTGTCCGCGGGCCCTGGTCATCCACCGGGGGCGGCTGGTCGCGCAAGGCACGCTGGACGAGCTGCGGGCGCTCGCGCCGGGCGGCGCGTGGACGTACGTCGAGGTTCGCGGCATCGAAGGGCCGCAGCTCGGGCGCCTGCCCGGGGTGCGCGTGGTCGAGCCGTTGGGCGAGGTGCAGGGGTGGGCGGCGTGGCGGGTGCGCGCCGAGGGCGATCCTCGTGAGATGCTGGCCGCGCGCGCCCAGGCGGGCGAATTCTCGCTCCGCGCGCTCGAACGCCGGGCCCCCTCGTTGGAGGAGGCGTTCATCGGCGTGGTCGGGCGCGAAGGGGCCGCGGCATGAGCGGGGTCTACACCATCTGGAAGAAGGAGATGCGCGTGTACGCGGTCAACCCGACCGCCTATGCGTTCCTCGCCGTTTTCCTGTTCCTGAGCGGGTTGTTCTTCTACCTGGGCGTCACGCTCACCGGCGAAGCGAGCCTGCGGGTCCTGTCGAGCAACCTCGCCATCGCCGAGCTCTTCGTCCTGCCGATGCTCACGATGCGCCACTTCGCGGAGGAGCGGCGCCAGGGCACGCTGGAGATGTTGCTCACCTCGCCGATCTCGCCGTTTGCGCTGGTGCTCGGCAAGTGGCTGGCGTCGGTGACGTTGTGCGTGCTGATGTTCCTCGGCACGGCCGTGCTTCCGGCCATCCTCGCCTACTACGGCGAGCCCGACTGGGGCGTGGTGGCGACGACCTACCTGGGCCTGTTCCTGGCGGCGTGCGCGTTCTCCGCCGCCGGCCTGTTCTCGTCGAGCCTGCTCGACGATCAACTGGCAGCCGGCCTCGTCGGCGTGCTGCTGTTGTTGCCGTTCTGGCTGGTGGGCCGCGCCGAAGCGCTCGTCGGCGACGACCTCGCGGCGAAGTTGCAGCCCTTCGGCGTGCTCACCCACCTCGAGTCGTTCGGGCGCGGGGTGCTCGACACGGCCGACATCTACTACTTCCTGGCGATGTCCTTCGCGTTCTTGTTCTTGACCACCCGTTCGTTGGAGTCGCGCCGATGGCGGTGAACCAGGCCCGACGGCGCTTCGCCGCCGGCTCCAACGCCCTCTTGGTCAGCGTGCTCGGCGTGGCCGCCGTGTGCGTGGGCTACCTCCTCGTCGACATGCAGCGGGTCCGGGTCGACCTCAGCGCCGACCAGGGCTCGGTCCTGATGGCCGACACCCGCACCAAGCTGTCCTTGATGGACCGCGACGGCAAGCCGGTGGTCGTCACGGCGTTCACGGGGCAACGCGGCAAGAAGGACAGCTACTTCAAGGACCGCGCCCTGCGCGACCTGCTCGACGAGTTGGACTACGCGTCGCAGGTGGTCGAGGTGCGGTTCGTCGACTTCGACCGGGAGCGGCTCACGGCCGAGAAGCTCGGCGTCACCGAGTACAGCACGGTGGTGGTGCAGCGCGGCGAAGCGCGCGTCGACATCAAGGACCGCGAGCTGTTCAAGCGGGTGGGCAAGGGCGACGACCGGCGGCTCGAGTTCCTGGGCGAGGTCGCGGTCAACCGCGCGTTCTCGCAGCTCACGGCCGAGAACCACCGCGTGGTGTACGCGTTGGTCGGGCACGGTGAGCTCGATCCCGAGAGCCACGACCTCGGCGGGTTGTCCGACGCGGTCAGCATCCTGGGTCAGGACGACTACGAGCTCAAGCGGCTCGACTTCGTGCGGCAACGCGACATGCCGGTGCCACGGGTGCCGGACGATGCCGCCGCGGTGGCCGTGCTCCGGCCCAAGGTGCCGATCCCCCCGTTGGAAGAAGACCTCCTGCTCGCGTACCTCGCGGGCGGCGGCAGTGTGCTGTTCGCGGTCGATCCCGACTCGCCGGTGCCGTCGCTGCTGGGTCGGCTCGGGGTCACGGTGCCGTCGGGCCGGGTGCTCGACAAGATGTTGGTGTTCCCGTACCCGGACCGGCCGGTGCCCCGCTACAAGTCGCACCCCATCACCAAGGACCTCTCCGAGGACTCGTTGGTGACGGTGGTGTCGAGCGCCGCGCCGGTCCAGCCGGCGTCCCCGCCGATGGAGGGGGTGCGGGCGAGCACGGTGCTCGAGACCAGCCGCGACGGCTGGATCGACCGGGGCGGCGAGGTTCGCAACGGCCAGGGCCTCTACGAGCCGGAGATCGACGGGCAGGGGCCCGCCACGATGGCGGTGGCGCTGGAGGTGTCGCGCGACAGCGGCCTGGTCAAGAAGGGCACCTCGCGGGTCCTGGTGGTCGGCGACAGCGACGTCTTCACCAACGGCCTCTTGGCCGAGGGGCCGGGGAACGCGAGCTTCGTCCTCAACTCGTTCCGGTGGTTGGTCGGCGACGAAGACCGCATCTCAGTGGTGGGGCGGCCGCAGGCCACGCGCCGGTTGGCGTTCTCGGTCGAGGACACCGAGCAGATCCGCTGGTTGGCGATCGGGCTCGGGCCGCTCCTGATCGTGGTGCTCGGCGCGGGCGTATGGGCCTCGCGGCGGGGGAGGTAGCGATGAAGCAGTTTCGAGGCACATTGGTCGCGTTGGCGGTGCTCCTGGTCCTGGTGGGCGGGTACTTCGCCCTCAAGCCGGTCGAGCTCACCCCCAAGGAGCGCAAGGAGGCCGCGAAGAAGACCGAGGGCGTCGCGCTCTTCGTGTTCGAGAAGGCCGACCTGATGCGGGTCGACGTCACCCGCGCCGACGGCACGATCACCCTCTTGGAACACGCCGACGGCACCTGGTGGATCGAAGGCACCGACATGCGCGCCAGCCGCCAGATGGTGAACCGCGTGAAGCACCAGCTCCACGACCTCGTGTCACGCGCCACGGTGGCCGAGGTCGGGGACGAAGGTGCGCTCTACGGGCTCGGCGACAACGCCATCCACGTGAAGCTCACGCTCCGCGACGGGCGCACGCTGGAGTTCGACGCGGGCGACCCCAACCCCTCCGGCGTGTCGTACTACCTCCGCAAGCTCGACGACGACGTGGTCTACACCGTGAAGAAGTCCGCGGTCGACTTCTACTCGTTGGAGCTCCCCGAGTTCCGCGAGCGCCGCTTCGCGTCGTTCGACAGCAAAGACGTCGACGGGCTCGACGCGACCCTGCCCGGCGGGGCGCGGCTCAAGATCCAGCGTTCGCCCGACGGGGAGCGCGCGTGGGACCTCGTCGAGCCGGTGAAGATCGCCGCCGCCGACATGGAGGTGCGGGGCCTGCTCGGGCGCATCAGCGCGATGAAGGCGATCAAGTTCGTCTCCGAAGACCCGGCGGCGGCCGACTACGGCCTCGCCCCCCCGCGCGCGCGGATCGAGATCCAGTTCTCGGGGGGCAAACCGCCGCTCACGCTCCTGCTCGGCGCGCCGACCGGCGAGAAGGACGGCGAGTACCCGCTCGCCTACGCCCAGCTCGAGGGCGAACCCTTCGTCTACGCGGTGCGCGACGTGTTCCTCGAGGACTTCCAGCGCGACCCGGAAGAGCTGCGCCTGCGCCAGTTCGCGCGCATGGACCAGAACCAGCTCGTTTCGCTCACGAGCACCTTCGCCCCCCCCGAGCCGGGCGACGCCGACCTCGCGGGCGTGGTCACGGTCCGCCAGGCCGCGTCGGAGTGGCAGTGGTCCGACGGGGTCATCGTACCGGGGAGCACCCCCCGTCGGGTCGCCGGCCGGGCTGCCGACATCGAGAGCGACGAGTTCGTGGGCGTCGGCGGCGACGACGCCCGCTACGGCTTCGGCGCCCCGATCGCGAAGGTCGAGATGGTGGACCAGGAGGGCCGGCAGGTGACGCTGCTGGTCGGGAAGGAGGCCCCGTCGCGCACCGACGAGGAGGGCCACGCGCGCAGCCGCTACTACGCCAAGAACACGGCCTACCCCGAGGTGTACGTCGTGGACGACGGCCTGTTGGACGTCCTGCGCGACCTGCACCGGGAGCATGGCCGGCACGCGCGCGGCGAAGCCGCAGAAGAGGAACGGAAGGCCAAGATCGAGGCCGAAGAGCGCAAGGTCCGCGAAGCGGAGCGCCAGGAGCGCATCGAGCTGCGCAAGAAGGAGAAGGAGGCCGAGGTGGAGAAGCGTCGCCAGGGGGTCACCCCGTGATCCTCGCGCCGCTGGTGCTCCTCGGTTGTTCCACCCCTGCCGAGCCGGAGGCGACGCCGTCTGCGTCGCCCGCCTTCACCCTCGCCTACCAGGGCGCGGTGGACGGCGAGATCGAACCTTGTGGGTGACCCCGCCATCCCCAGGGCGGTCTGTCCCGGAGAAACGCAGCACTGAAGGGCATCGGCGGCGAGCGGCTCGTGGTCGATGCCGGAGGCCTGTTCCGTCGCACGGCCCCCATCCCCGAGGCGGAGCTCGCGGAGCGCGAGGCCAAGGCCCGCCTCATCGCCGAGGCCACGCGCGCCGGAGGGGTCGACGCGATGATGCCGGCGCGCGGCGACTTCGCGTTCGGGCGTGCGTTCGTCGAGTCGCTCTACGACGCCCACGCGCTCCCCTACGTCGTGAGCAACGTCGAGTGCACCACCCCCTTGCCGTTCCCGGCCGTGCGTGAGTTCACCAAGGGCGGCGCAAAGGTGCAGGTGTACGGGCTGGCGTCGCCCGAGCTGCGGCTGGAGGGCTGCACCGTGCGCGATCCCGGCGAGGTGCTCGCGCGGCTCCCGGTCGACGACACCGTGGTGGTGGTGCTGGCCGACCTGGGCAAGATGCCCGAGGACGACGTGGCGCGGCGCTCTCCGGCCATCGATCTGCTCGTCCGCACCGATGCCGCGGAGACGTTGGCGACCCCGCGCGGGCTCCCCAACGGGGGGCTCGCGCTCAGCAACGGGGCCCGCGGCAAGCTGCTCGGCGTGATCGAGCTCGTGCTCACCCCGGGCGCCACCCGCTGGGCCGACGCCGGTGCCGCCGCCGCGCGCGCGGACGACGTCGACGCCGCCAGCCGCAAGCTCACCGAGCTCGAGGAACGCCTGGCGCGCGCCGCAGACGACAAGGAGCGCATCCGGCTCGGTCGCCAGGTCGACTTCTGGACCAAGAAGCACACCACCGCCAAGGCCGCGCTCGACGCCGCCACCGCGGCCTCGGGCCCGGCGCACCACGCCAAGAACCGCCTCGTCGGCCTGGGCGACGAGATCGGCGAGGACGCGCCCACCAAGGCCAAGGTCGACGCGCTGAAGGCCACGCTCACCGGGGCGCAGAGTGCGCCCGCGGCCGCGCCGGCCGCGGCCACCGGCAAGGGCCCGTACGTCGGCTCGGCGGCCTGCGTGGGGTGCCACGTGGCCGAAGCCCGGCAGTGGTCGTCCACGGCGCACGCGCGCGCGTACACCTCGCTGGTCGCCGAGGACCGGCAGTTCGACCGCGACTGCTACACCTGCCACGTGACCGGCGCGTTCGACAAGGCGGGCCCCACCGACCCCCGTGCCCTCGGGGGCCTGGAGCACGTCGGCTGCGAGAGCTGCCACGGCGCCGGCCGCGAACACGCCGCGGCGCCGGCCAACGCCCACCTCGTACGTTCGCCCCCCACACCGCAGTGTGTCCTGTGTCACGACTCGCGGCAGGACGGCGGGCGGTTCGACGAAGCGAGCTATCGGCCGAAGGTGGCCCACTAAGGCCGGGCACAACGGCGGCACGCCGAACCGCGCGGGTCTGGCTGCACCGGCACCCCGGGCGGCGAGCGGCGCCGGGCGGCCTCGGCCCGACGAGGGGACGGGCTCGCGGCGCCGCCCAACCCGGATCACTCCGTGTTGCGGACGTGCAGCTCGCCGAGCTGGGCGGGGTCGACCGGGCTCGGGGCCCCCGACATCAGGTCCTGTGCGCTGGTGGTCTTCGGGAAGGCGATGACCTCGCGGATGTTGTCCGTGCCGCAAAGAAGCATGATCATCCGGTCGAAGCCGAACGCCAGACCGCCGTGGGGGGGCGCCCCGTGGCGCAGCGCGTCGAGCAGGAAGCCGAACTTCTGCTCCGCGTCCTCCCGGCTCAGGCCGAGCGCCGTGAACACCTGCGACTGGATCTCCGGATCGTGGATGCGGATGCTCCCGCCGCCGATCTCGTAGCCATTGCACACGATGTCGTAGGCGTCGGCGTACATCTCGCCCTGGCGGCCCTCGGCGAGGTAGCCGAGGTGCTCGGGCCGCGGACTGGTGAACGGGTGGTGCACCGCCATCCAACGACCGGACTCTTCGTCCTTCTCGAAGCTGGGGAAGTCGACCACCCACACGAAGCTGAAGCCCGGCGGGACCAGGCCCAGCTCCTTGGCGACCGCCGCGCGCAGCTTGCCCAGGCCGGCGTTGACAGCGTTGGGCGCGCCCGCGCCGAGCAGCACCAGGTCGCCCTCGACCGCGCCGGTGGCCGCCGCCACGGCCGCGAGCTCGGCCTCGGACAGCTTGGACATGGGCCCGGTCCACGGGGCGCCGACCTTGCCGTAGAGCAGGCCGCCGAGCTTGTACGCGCGCACGAACCCCGTCCACGCGTCGAGCTGCTTGCGGCTGACCGTGGCCCCACCGCCCTTCACGACGAACGCCTTGGCGATGCCGCCCGCGTCGAGCTGGCCGCGGACGACCCCGAACTCGGTGCCGCGCAACACGTCGGTGAGCGTGGTGTGCTCCATCGCGAAGCGGGTGTCGGGCGCGTCGACACCGTAGCGCCGGATGGCCTCGTCGTAGGACATGACCGGGATGGTGCCCACGTCGTGACCGCCGATCTGCTTCCACACCGTTTTCACCACGCCCGTCGCGAGCTCCATCACCAGCTCGCGCGTGGCGAAGCTCATCTCGATGTCGATCTGGGTGAACTC
>SXOM01000432.1 GCA_005776735.1 Pseudomonadota bacterium | reverse complement strand
ATGCCGCAGAAGCGGAACCCCGACGTCGCCGAGCTCCTGCGGGCGCGCGCCGTGGGCGTCCGCGCCGCGCGCCGCGAGATCGAGGACCTGGTCGCGCTCCCCGGTGGGTACCAACGCGACGTGCAGCTCACCAAGGCGCCGTTCCTTCGCGGCGTGCGCCACGCCCGCGAGGTGCTGCGGGTGGCCGCGCGGCTGGCGCCGGTCGTAGTCGCCACGCCGCGGCCGCTCGAGCCGGCGCTGTACGCCGCGGGCGAAGCCTACCGGCGCGACAAGCCGTTCCGCGAAGCCTACAAGGACGTCGCCGCCGAGCTCGCGGCGGGCACGTTCTCCGCTGCGCCGACGCCGCCGCCGTCGTGGGAGCCCGGCGCGCTGCGGGCCCGCGCGGCCCCGCCGCCGGTCGTCGATCGTTGGCCGGCGTGGCGGCGGTGCTTCTCGCCCGGCGGTTAGGCGTCGGCATGGCGCAGCCCCGTCGTTCCCGTCCGCGCAACGGCCCCCCCTGGGAGGCCGTCATCTACACGTCCGAGGCCCACGGCGGCCTGTGGACCTGCGAGGCCGCCTGCCAGGACGATTGGGTGCTCTCCTCCGACTACGGGAGCCCGACCCAGGCGATCAAGGCCCTGGTCGCGGCGATGGACACGGCGCCGTCGCCGCCGCGGACGCTCCGGGTCGTCGACGAAGGGCTCGCCAAGCTCCTCGGGCGCTACCTGCCGCCGGACGTGCGCGCCGTGATGGTGGACTCGCTCGACATGATCGAGCGACTGTACGACGAAGAAACGGCGGAGCCCGAGGACATGTCGAGCATCCCGGCCGGCATCCCCGCGCAGGAGCGGGGCGCGTGGGCCAAGCTCCTCGCCGACCTCGGGCCCGCCGGGCTCGCGGGGCTCCCGCCGGCCGAGCTCACGGTCGAAGCGCCGGACGGGAGCGTGGCCTTCGCGGTGGTCAACGGTGATGGATCGCCTTCGCTCGCCCTGGCGTTCGACGAGCACCCCCACCCGGTCGTCGTGGGGCTGCCGCCGCTGTCGGAAGGCGGTCCCGAGTCCGCGGAGTCGCTCCGCGCCGACGGCCTGGTGCGCGTCGAGCACGGGGTCGAGGCGCGCCTGGCGGTCTTCGTCGAGGCCGACGACGGCGCCCGCCCCGCCGAAGCGGTGGAGCGCGCGCGCGCGCTCACGACGTTTCGCCGCATCCTGTCGGCCACCGCCGGGCGCACCCTGGTGCCGGGCGAGGTCTTGGAGTTGGCCGAGGACACGGGCACCACGCGCATCACGGTGGGCGCCGTAGATGTGCTCACCCACACCGTCCTGACCTGGGTTCCACGCAGTGGCGACGAGGCCGCGGACACGCTCCGAATCGAGGTCCCGGGAGAGCTCGCGGTGGGGTTGGTGGCGGCGCTGGAAGACGTCGTGCGGCTGGAGCACTCGGTGTGCGTCGGTTGCGGCAAGACCAACGTCGCGGCCGTGCTCGCCGCCGGCACGCCCGTGAACCTGCACCACGGCGCTCAGGCGCTGCCTGCGGAGGACACCCAGGTGCGCCTGCAGGTGTGGGGCGACGCGCTCCTGCTCGATCAGACGCTCCCGCTGGTGCCCGCCTAGGGCGGCGGCTCCAGGTACTCGAGGATGCCGTCGCTCCGCACCAGGTAGAGCGCCCGCTCGTTGAGCCAGCCTCCCGAACCCCACGCCACGTCGACCACCGGGCCGACCCACTCCGCGATCAGCACGAGCCCCCCCTCTTGGTAGCGGTAGAGCGCCGGCTCGGGGGCGCCGGCCACCAGGTAGTGCCGACCCTGGCGGTCGCAGGTGAGCGCGCGGGGCTGCACGAGGCCCGTCACGATCACCCGCTCGCCTTCCCGCAGGGTGCCGACGGCGTCGATCCACACGATGTGCTCGTCGGCCTCGTACGAGAGGACGGCGCCGGGGCGCAGCGCCTCCCGACGCGGCGGCGCGGCGGTCGGGGAGCGGCCACCCGCCTGGTCGATGCGCACCCCGCCGGCGGGGGTGGTCACCACGAACGTGTGCGGCTCGGGCCCCCAATCGAGCTGCGTCGCGCCGTCGAGCCCCGTCGTGAGGACGTAAGGGGCCTCCAGCCAGCGCGACAAGCAGCCTGCCAGGAGCGCCAGGACGAGCACCTCAGCTCCGGACGACCGCCGCGATGCGCCGGACGAGGTCGGGGATGTCGGCCTCCTCGACCGAGCAGAACGCGACGCGCAGCGCATTGGCGGACGGCACCGCGATGACCCCCGTCGATTGTTCGCGGATGAGCCGGAGGCGCACCGCCTGGGCCTCCTGGTGGTCGCCCAGGCGCACCAACGCGAAACACCCGCTGTTGAAGGGCAGCGCGTCGAGCCCGGCGGCGTCGAGCTCGGCCTTCAGGGCGTGGTAGCGACGGCGCAAGAGCCCGACCACCTCTTCTTGTTGGGCCGGTGTGCGCGGGTCGCGCAGCGCCGCGAGCACGGCGGCCTGGGCCGGCGCGTTGACGCTCGAGATGGTGCCGCGCAGGATGGCCCCCGCCTTGTCGACCAGCGCTTCGCCGGCCGCCCCGCCCACGCCGAAGGTGAGGAACCCGACCCGACCGCCGAAGAAGACCAGCTCCTTGGTGGCGCCGTCGACCTTGCACACCAGGAGCCGCTCGCGATCGGCCGCCGCGCTCAACGGCGTGAAGAGCGAGCCCGACATGCAGTCGTCGTCGAACGTGAGGCCGGCGTACGCGTCGTCGCAGATCACGACCAGCGGGTGCGGGTGGCGCAGCACGCGCGCGACAATCGCCGCGGCTTCGGCGCGCGTGGGGGTGTAGCCGGTGGGGTTGTTGGGGAAGTTCAGGACCAACGACGCGGGGCCGGTCAGCTCGTCGAGACGGCGCGACAACCCGGCGAGGTTGAAACCCCGCGCGCCGTCGAAGAACGGGAAGTCCCGCATCGGCGCGCCGGTGCGCATGTGCCAGATGGTCTCGTAGTTGTCCCAGTACGGGTCGGCGAGGACCAGCGGGTGCTCGGGGCAGCCGAACAGGTCGGCGCACAACGAGAGCCCTTGGCTCATCCCGTTGGTGACCAACGGCAGGCTGGTGTCGACGCCCACCAGCCGCGCCCGCCACAGCTCGCGCAGCGGGCGCAGGCCGGCCGTGGGGGCGTACAACAGCGCCGCGCGCGGGTCGAGGTCGGCGAAGTGCTCCGCGATGGCCGGCAGCGTGAGCGGGACCCCCGCGCCGGTCGTGATCTGCCCGATGGTGGCTTGCCGTTCGCACGCGGCGGCCTGCGCGGCCTGCTGCGGGATGCCGAGCGGGATCTCGGCCCGGCGGCCGAGCGGCGACAGGCAACGCGCGGCCGCGGGGTGCTCGGCCTCGAGGATCGGCAGGCTGTTGGGCATGGCCGCCCAGCCTAACCCTTCACGCGGACAGGATGCCCAGTTGGATGGCGCGCGCGACGGCAGCAGTACGGGTACGGACGTGCAACTTCTCCAGCACGTGCTCGACGTGGGTGCGCACCGTGAACCGCGACAGGCCGAGCCGCCGCCCGATGCGGGCGTTGGTGAGCCCCTGGGCGATGAGCTCGAGGACCTCGCGTTCGCGCGGCGACACGAACCCGCCACCGGTCGGCTCGGCGACCGGCTCGAGCATCACCACCCGCTTGGCGTCGCCCGCCGAAGCGCAGGTCATCCGCCACGAACGGCCCTGCGCACGCACGCGCATCGGGTCCCGCGGCTCTTCATACATGCACGTCTCGGTGCACACCGGCGAATCGTCCTCGCCGACGGCGCCCACGACCGAGGTACAACGCCGACCGCACGCTTCCCCCAACGAACGTGTCGTGTTCGGCGAAGCGTCGAGGATGGTGCCATCGGGATCGGTGAGCAGGACCACGGGCAGGAGCGTCGTCATTATCAGATGATAACATCGAGGGCGGTGCGCCGCGACCGGACGCGTCGAGCGGCCCATCGCGCCGCGCACCGCGGCCGAAGGCCGGTCTGAAGCCGCCTAGAACTGGATCGTCCGCTCCGCGTCGGGGCGCAGGCCCTCCTCGGGCCGAACCGCGTAGAACTCCTTCCACAAGCGCAGGTACCCGTCGTGCAGCGCCTCTGGGGTCATCCGCTTGGGGCGGAACACCACGTTGGCGTCGTTGTAGCGGCCCCATTCGCGCGTGAGGATGCGGTCCTCGGCCACCAGGCGCCGCCACGCGGGCGTGCCCGGGTATGGCGTGAAGACCGCGAACTCCGCCTTGCGGATGCCCGCGTCCATCGAGAACTGGAGCATCCGGTCGACCGTGCCCTCGTCGTCCGCGTCGTTGCCGAGCAGGAACGACGTGTACGGCTCGATGCCGTGGTCCCACGACTTGCGGATGGCGTCGGTGGCACGCTGGAGCGCCCGCGGGTCCTCGCCGGTGAACGCGCGCGTGGTGACCGGGTCGAAGCCCCCCACGAGGTAGAACATCTCGACGCCGGCCTTGCGCGCGAGCGCGAACGCCTTGGGCGGCGCCGCGAGGATCATCGGCATGCTGATCCCGATGTACGAGATCTTCAGCGGGTGGTCGTGCGCAGCCAGGTACTCCAACAACTCGGTGAGGCGCCGCGCCCCCGCCGTCCCCGGGAGCCACCCCGTGTCCTCGGTCAAGCAGGCCTGGCGGCCGCTGGCGGTGAGCTGCTCGGCGACCGCGAGGATGTAGTCCATCGGCAGGGCGCGGGCGGTGTTGCCCATCGAGGTCGGGAGCGCACACGCGTCGCAGCGGAGCGGGCAGCCGCGCGACACCTGCAGGGGGTAGTCGTCGGGACGGAACCCGTCGCGTTCGGCGCCGAAGTACACGTCGAGCCGCGGCGGTGGCAGCGTCGCGACGTCGGCCGGCGCGGCCTGGTAGCGGGGTCGCAGCGCCCCCGCGGCGGCGTCGGCGAGCACCTGGCCCCAGACGGGCTCTCCTTCGCCGACCACGACCGCGTCGACGTGGGGCTGCACCTCGTCGGGCATGAGCGTGGGGAAGATGCCCCCCGCCACCACCTTCTTGCCGAGCGCCCGGAAGTGGTCGCACAGGGCGAGCCCACGACTGGCGGCGGCGGTGAAGAACGTGATCGCGACGAGGTCGGCGTCGGTGTCGACCGCCGCGTCGTCCAGGCGATCGTCGCGGTACTCGATCTGTACGTCGGGCGGCGTACACGCGGCCAGGGCCGCGATCGCCAGCGACGGCGACCCCAGGTACTCCTTCATCGGGACGAAGGTGCGCAGGATGGGGTTGGACTGGGCGTGGCGCGCGAAGCGCGGGTAGACGAAGAGGACCTTCACGGCATCCACTCCAGGCACCGCTCGGCGCGGGCACGATCGGGTTCACGGACGGCGATGGCGGCGATCCGGCTCTGGGCGAGCTCGGAAAAGCGGAGCGCGAGCGCGGTGCCCGCGGCCGACGCTTCGCGCGCCGCGCGCAGGGCGGCGGCCTCGGCGGCGTCGGCGAGGATGGCGCGCGCCCCGAGCGCGTGCAGCGT
>SXOM01000058.1 GCA_005776735.1 Pseudomonadota bacterium | reverse complement strand
GCGGCGCGCGGCGCGGTCCAGGCTCGTCGCGCGTCGAGCCCGGTCCCGCCGCGCCGCCCAGGACCGTACCCGCGTTGACGAAGCGGTGAACCCCGCTTGACCCGACGCAGGCCGCCGACCCTGCCTCGTGCGCTATGACACAGTGCGTGAACACTCCCGACCCCGCCCTCGTCGCCCGCTACCGCACCCGCGCGCCGCGCTACACGAGCTACCCCACCGCGCCGCAGTTCCGGCCGGTCACCGACGCCGAGCTGCGTGGCGGGCTCGCGCGTGGGGACGGCCCGATCTCGGTCTACGTCCACGTCCCGTTCTGCGTGCGCCGCTGCCACTACTGCGGCTGCCACGTGGAGATCCAGGGCAACCGCGACATCGGCGACGTGTACGTCGACGACCTGCTCGCCGAGGCGCGGCTGTGGCGTGCGGGGATGAAGGACGGCCGCGGGCTCGGGCAGCTCGCGCTCGGCGGCGGCACGCCGACGTTCCTCAAGCCGGCGGCCCTGCGGCGGCTGTACGCCGGCCTGACCGAGCTGTGGCCGCGGGTGCCGGGCGAAGGGGTGGAGCTGGCGATCGAGGTCGACCCGCGCACGGTGAAGCCCGAAGACCTCGACAACATCGTCGACATCGGGTTCACCCGGGTGAACCTGGGCGTCCAGGACGTCGACGAGACCGTGCTGCAGGCCGTGAACCGCCCTCAGCCCTTCGAGCTGGTCGAAGCCGCGGTGCGGCGGCTCCGCGACAATGGCCTGGACGACGTCGGGGTCGACCTCGTGTACGGCCTGCCCATGCAGACCGCGGAGAGCTTCCAGCGTACGCTCGACGCGGTGGCCAGCGTGAAGCCCACGCGCATCGCGCTTTTCCAATACGCGCACGTGCCGTGGCTCAAGCCGGCGCAGAAGCTGTTGGAGCGCTACCCGCGGCCCGACAGCGAAGCGCGCACCGCGATGTGGGGGCAGGCCCGTCGCGAGCTCGGTGCGGCCGGGTACGTCGAGATCGGGATGGACCACTTCGCCGTCCCGGGCGACTCGCTCGTGCAGGCGCGCGAAGAGGGCACCCTGCAACGCAACTTCGAAGGGTACACCACCCACGGCGGGCTGGACCTGCTGGGCCTGGGCGTCAGCGCCATCGGCTACTTCGGCGGGGTGTATGCGCAGAACCGCAAAGAGCGCGAAGCGTGGCGCGCCGACGTGGCCGCGGGGCGGTTCCCCACCGAACGGGGGTGGGTGCTCGGCGAAGACGACCAGCTGCGTCGGCGGGTGATCATGGAGATCTTCTGCAACGGGCGCACGGAGTTGTCCGCCGCCGAGGCGGCCCAGCTCCAAGAGCCGCTGGCGCGCCTCGGCCCGATGGTCGCCGACGGCATGCTCGTGGTCGAGGCCGATGCCGTCCAGGTCACGCCGCTCGGGCGGTTCTTCCTCCGCAACATCTGCGCGGTCTTCGACCGCTACCTGGAAGAGGACGCGCCGACGCGCCGCTACTCGGAGACGGCGTGAGCCCTCGCCTGGCCATCGTGGGCGGCGGGATCGCGGGCCTCGCGGCGCTCGCCGAGGCCCACGCCCGGGGCGTGCCGGCCGTGCTCTACGAGCCGCGCACCCTCGGCGGTGTGGCCGTCACGCGGCAGGTGCAGCCGGGGTGGACCCACGAGACGGGCCCCACCAGCTTCACCGCGCGGTCGGCGGCGCTGGTCCAGCTCATCGATCGGCTCGGCCTCCGGGCCGAGCTGGAGCAGCTCGGCCGCGCCGCGCGGCAGCGGTTCCTGCGCCGCAATGGCCAGCTCCGGGCCAACCTGTCGGCGCTCTCGTGGCGGGAGCGCTGGGGACTGGTGACCGGGATGTTCCAGGCGCCGGCCGACGCGGCCGAGGTCTCGGTGCGCGACTGGGCCGCCGCGCGCTTCGGCGACGTCTTCGCGGACGAGGTGGTGGGCGCGATGGTGACCGGGATCTGGGCGGCCGACGGGCGCGAGCTCGAGATGGCCTCGGCGTTCCCCGCGGTGTTCGCCGCCGCGCGCGGGGCCCCGATGTGGCGGGCATTCGGCCGGATGCCGAAGGAGCGTCCGCTCCCGGGCGGGACGTGGTCGTTGCGGGGTGGCCTGGGTCGCATCGGCGAGACCGCCGCGGCCCGCTGGGGCAACACCGTCCGCCGGGCCGAGGTCGCGGGGATCAGCGCCGGGCGGGACGGGTGGACGATTCACGCCGACGACGGCGAGGTGTCCGTGGCCCGCGTCGTGCTCGCCACCCCCGCCGGCGCTGCGGCCCCCCTGCTCGGCGACGTGGCCCCGGCCGCGGCGCTCGAGCTCGGACAGGTGCGATCGAGCCCGATCGTGGCCGCGCACTGGCTCGCCACCGAGTGTCACTTTCCCACCGGGTTCGGCTACCTCGCGGGGCCGCAGGAGGGTGCGGCGGTGCTCGGGAGCCTGTTCACCGGCGACCTGTTCCCCGACCGCAGCCCCCGCGGACTGCGCGCCGGGGTGACGCTCCTCGGCGGCACCCGCGAACCTGACGCGGTGCGGCTCGCCGACGACGCCATCCGGGGCCGGCTCGAGCGCGAACACGAGCTGCTGACGGGGAGGCCGCTGCGCCTCGAAGCGCTGGACGTGGTCCGCCACCCGCGCGCCGTGCCGCTCCCGACGCCCGGTCACGCCGCCCGCCGGCTGCGGGTCCACGCCGCGTTGCCGCCGGGCCTCGCGCTCGCCGGCGCTTGGGATGGCGACGGATCGATGGAGGCCGCGGCCGCCTCGGGGCGCGCCGCCGCCGAACGGATGTGCGCATGACCGCTCACGAACCGGTGCCGCTGGTCGCGCTGAGCCTCACGTGGCGGGACGCCCCGACCTCGGTGCGTGACCACGTCTCTGCACCTTTGGACAATACAACGGCCTCAGAACTTGCTCGAAACGGCGTTCGGGGGCTGGTGGAGATTCACACCTGCGCGCGCGCGGTGTGGCTCCTCTCGGCGGAGAACGGGTCGTGGGCCGGCGCGCTCCTCCAGGCGCACCTCGCGGGTCGGATGCGCGAGGCGGGGCACGCGGGGATGCCCGAGCTGCGGGTCGGGCGCGAAGCGCTCCGGTGGTTGCTCGAGGTGTCGCTGGGTCTGGACTCGTTCGTCGAGGGCGAAGCGGACATCGGCGGTCAGCTCCTGGACGGGTTCCAGGCGGGCGGACTCACGGGCCGCCTCGACCCCACGCTGCAGCTCACCTGGCGCATCCTCGCCGAGCTGGTCGGGGAGGCCCGCCGCACCGGCGTGGTCCGGCCCGGGCGCGGCATGGGGCAGTTGGCGGTGGAGACGCTGTTGCGCGAGGGCGTCCAGCCCCACCAGAAGGTCGGCGTCGTCGGCCTCGGCAAGATCGGCGGGCAGGTCCGGGCGAGCCTGGGGCGCGCCGGCTTCGTTCCGCCGACGGTCTACAACCGGTCCGCCCGCGACGGTGCGGAGCCGCTCACCGCGCTCCGCGAGTCGGACTGCGCCGCGTTCGTGGTGTGTACGGCGGCGCCGGAGCCGTGGTTCCGTCCGGCCCGTCCGACCGTCGTGGTCGATCTCGGCCGCCCGGCCCAGGCCCACGCGCCCGCGCTCGGCCTCGACGCGCTCCTGGTGGGGCACGGCCTGCGGCTCACCGACGCGCAGCGGGAGCGTGCGCACGCGCTGGCGTCGACGTCGGAGGCCGAGTGGCTCGCCCGGGTGCGGCTGCGCAGCGCGCACACCGTACTCGGAAAGGTGCGTGCTTTGCGCGCCCGCTACGTGCGGGACGAGCTGCCCGGCCTCATGGAGCCGGCCCTCGCCGAGCTCGCTCCACCCGTGCGCAAGCGGGTGCTCGCCGCCGCCGAAGAGGCGGTCAAGCGCTACGGACGCGCGGTCATCGAAACGTTGAAAGAGGAGGAAGGATGAGACTCGGAACGCGGCGTAGCCGCCTGGCCCTGACCCAGAGCGGCATGGTGGCGACCTCCCTGGGCGCGGATGTGTCGCTCGTCGAGATCGAGACGGAGGGGGACCGCCAGCTCGAGGGGCCCCTGCAGGGTCCGCTGGCCAAGGGCTTCTTCACCGAGGCGATCGAACGTGCGCTCCGCGCCGGGACCATCGACCTCGCGGTGCACTCGCTCAAGGACCTGCCCGTCGACTCGCCCGAAGACCTCGTGGTCGCGGCCACCCCGGAGCGGGAAGCGGCGGCGGACCTGCTCCTGGTGCGCGCCGACGCGTGGTGTGACGTCGAGGCCGGCCTGCCGGTCGGGCCCGGCGCTCGCATCGGCAGCACCTCGCCCCGGCGCGCCGCGCTCCTGGCCGCCTGGGCCCCCCACGCCCAGGTGCTCACGTTGCGTGGCAACGTCACCACGCGCGTGGAGCGCCTGCGTGAAGGGCGCTTCGAGGCGATCCTGCTCGCCGAGGCGGGCCTGCGCCGGCTCGGGGCGTTCCGTGCGGGGGGCGAAGTGAGCCTGCATGGCATCCGGGTGTTCCGCCTGGCCCTGCCGACGTGGCCGTGCGCACCGGGGCAGGGGTCGCTCGGGGTGCAGTGTCGCGCCGACGACTTCGCCGCGCGCAGCCGCATCGGCGGCCTCCACGACTCGCAGACCGCACGCTCGGTCAATACCGAGCGGGGTTGGCTTGCTCGTTTGGGCGGCGGCTGCACCATTCCGTTCGGTGCCTGGGTGGGCCCCGACGCCTGGTCGTTCTGTCTCGGGGTGCCCGGGGGCCTGGTCCTCCGGTCCGGCATTGGCGATGCCGCTGCCGGGACCGCGGCGCTCGACGCTGCGTTGGCCGACCCTCGTCCCGCCCCGCTCTCCCCCGTCCGCCTCGGAGTCGAAGTCGATGTCCACGCACGATGACCTGTTCCGCCGCGCGCAGGCGGTGCTCCCCGGCGGGGTGTCGAGCCCCGTCCGCGCGTTCAAGAGTGTGGGCGGCACGCCCCGCTACGTCGTTCGCGGCGCTGGCGCCGAGCTGTTCGGCGCGGAGGGCGAACGCTGGGTCGACTTCTGCCTCGCCTGGGGCCCGCTGATCCTCGGCCATGCGCACCCCGAGGTGGTGGAGGCGGTGCAGCGTGCCGCGGCCGACGGCCTCGCGTTCGGGACGGTCACGCTCGCCGAAGTGCAGCTTGGTGAGCGCATCCTCGCGGCGTACCCGCGCCACGACCGCGTGCGGCTGATGGTGAGCGGCAGCGAAGCGGTGATGACCGCGCTTCGCCTGGCGCGCGGCAAGACCGGACGCGACAAGGTCCTCAAGTTCTCGGGGTGCTACCACGGGTGTGCCGACGGGATGCTCGTCAAGAGCGGCTCGGGCCTCGTCAGCTTCGGCATCGGCGACTCGGCCGGGGTGCCGAAGGCGACCGCCGCCGACACCGTCGTGGTCCCGCTCGGCGACGAAGCGGCGCTGCGCGAGGCGTTCGCGACCTACGGCGATCAGCTCGCCGCCGCGATCATCGAGGGGGTTCCGGCCAACAACGGCCTGCTCGTGCAGGACCCCGCGTTCTTGCGCACGCTCCAGGCGTTGTGTCGCCAGTCGGGGGCGCTCTTCATCCTCGACGAGGTGATCACCGGCTTCCGGTTCGGCTACCACGGGTTCGATCGGCTGGCGGGCCTCGAGCCCGACCTGCACACGCTCGGCAAGATCGTCGGCGGCGGTCTGCCCGTCGCCGCGGTGGTCGGCTCTGCCGCGGTCATGGACCAGCTCTCGCCCAAGGGCAACGTCTACCAGGCGGGCACGATGGGCGGGAACCCCGTGGCGCTGGCCGCCGGCAACGCGACCCTCGCGATCCTCGCCACCGGCGAACCGTACCGGCGCCTCGACGCGCTCGGCCGGGCGTTCGACGCCCTGCCGAAGGGCGGGGTCAAGTGGCAGCGCCTCGGCCCCATCGTATGGCCGTGGTTCGGCGACGGGCCGATCCCGACGACCGACGCCGGGCTGGACCCCGCCGCGAAGCCCGCGTACTCGCGGGTGTACCAGGCGTGGCTCGACGCGGGCGTGTACATGCCGCCGTCGGCGTTCGAGGTCGGGTTCCTCAGCGCGGTGCACACCGAGGCGCACCTCGCGCAGCTCGTCGACGTCGCCGCGCGTGCGCACGCCGGATGAAGCGGGGCGCGATCCTGGTCAACATCGGCTCTCCCGAAGCGCCGACCGCCCCCGCGGTGCGCCGGTACCTGGGGAGCTTCTTGTCCGACCCGCGCATCCTCGGGATGCCGGCGGCGGTCCGCGTGCCGTTGGTCTACGGGCTCATCGCCCCGCTCCGTGCTTCGCGTTCGGCGCATGCCTACGCGAAGATCTGGACGCCGCAGGGCTCCCCGCTCACGCTTCACGGCCAGGCGCTCGCCGCGGCCACGGGCGCCGTCTACGCCACCCGCTACGGTCGACCTTCGCTCGACGATGCCCTCGATCGGCTCGGTGACACCGACGAGATCACGGTCCTACCGCTGTACCCGCAGTACGCCGCCGCGACCACGGCCTCGACCATGGACGCGCTCGGCGAGGTCCTGGCCCGCCGGGTGCGTGTCCCGGCCATCCGGGTGGTGCCGCCCTTCTGGGCGCACCCGGGCTTCCTCGACGCCGCCGCGGCGGTGGCACGGCCGGTGTTGGAGGCGGAGGCGCCGGAGCGCGTGTTGTTCTCGTACCACGGGCTCCCCGAGTCCCAGGTGCGCGCCGCGTGCGACGGGGCGTTGACCGCCACTTGTTGCGACGGCCAGTCCCCGCCTCCGTTCTGCTACCGGGCGCAGTGTCTCGCGACGACGCGGCTGCTTGCCGCCCGACTCGGCATCGACGCGCCGGTGACGACGTTCCAGAGCCGCCTCGGCCCCGCGAAGTGGATTGGCCCCGCGACGCTGGACACCGTCTTGGAGCTCGCGCGTTCGGGCGTCAAGCGGGTGGTGGTGCTCACGCCGTCGTTTGTGGCCGACTGCCTGGAGACGCTCGAAGAGCTCGGGGTGTCCGCCCGTGATCAGTTCGTCGCGGCGGGGGGCGAGCGGCTCGTGGTCGCGCCGTGTGTCAACACGCACCCGCGTTGGGTCGAGGCGGTCGAGGACCTGTTGGGCGGCGCACCGCGACCGTCCTGACGGCGGCCGGGGCGGGTGTGCGCCGCGGCGCGGTGAGCGGCGCGCGCCGGAGGCGGG
>SXOM01000431.1 GCA_005776735.1 Pseudomonadota bacterium | reverse complement strand
GGTTCGTCGAGCAGCAAAAGCTCGGGCGAGGCCAGCAACGCGCGCGCCAGGGCCACCCGGCGTCGTTCCCCCCCCGACAGGCGGGCCACGTCCGCGTCCTGCGCGGGCGCGTGCAACCGGTCGAGCACCGCGGCGACCTGGTGCGACAGGTCCCATCCCACCTGGTCCAGCCGCCCCTGCGCCCGGGCGGTCCCCGCCTCGTCGCCCTCGGCGACCGCTTTCTCCCAGGTGGCGACGAGCTCGGCGTGCCACGAGAGCGCGCCGCGCGCGGCCTGCCCCACGGTGCCGGGCGGCAGGTCGGGCTCCTGCCCGAGGTAGCCGACGCGGCCGGTGTGGGTGACGGTCCCGTGGTCGGCCTCTTCGGCCCCGGCGAGGATCGCGAGGAGCGTGGACTTGCCACACCCGTTTGCCCCGACCAGCCCGATGCGCTCGCCGGCCTCGACCACCAGGTCGGCCCCGCGGAGCACGTGGCGGTCGCCCCACCCCTTCTCGATCCCCTCCGCCACCAGACGCATGTCGGCTCCCCGGGCGGGCCGCTATCCCGGTCGACGCCGCGCACGATCGGGTTGGGCGCCCCTGCGCTCCGCTCCGCGCTTCACGTGCGCCTTGTCGGCAAAGTGCAAAAATCCAAAACACAACGATCGGGAAGTTCGGTCCTGGCTACTGTAGAGGTGGGCCATGTCGGCCCGCTGCCCGGCCGGCCGACCGGGGTGGAGGCTCCATGCGCGTGCTCTGGCTCGTGGTGGGGGGTGCTGCGTGCGCCCCCGACATGAACGTCGATGCCCTCGAAGTGGTCGACGATCCGGCAGAAACGGTCGGTGTGGCCGAATGGGCCGGCGATCGTGAGCGGTCGTTCGGCCTCGAGAGCGGCGTGGTCCTGCCCGAGGGCGGAGGCGACGACGGACCGCTCCTCGTCGCCGACAGCGTGTCGGGCTTCAGCGACCAGCAAGGGCGCGACGGGTGGTTCTACGGCTACCTCGAGCCCGACGTCGACAACACCTTCCTGCCGATGGACACCTACAACGGCGGCGGCGCCGACCCGGGATGGTACGCCGCCACCGGCGGGGTTTTCTGGACGATGATCGACGCGGAGTCGATGCACCCCAACGGCGAGACCACCACCCAGGGCCGCACCCCACGGGAGCAGTGGGCCGTGCGGCGGTGGGTCAGCGACGTCGAGGGGACCGTGCAGCTCACCGGACAGTTCGCCAAGATCTCGGTCGACGGGGACTCCAACGGCGTCGCAGCCTACGTCTTCGTCGACGGGGAGATGCGGTGGGCGTGGTTCCTGGAGGGGTGGGACAACACCGGCGTGGCGTGGGAGAAGGCCGTGGACGTACGCGCCGGCAGCACCGTCGACTTCGTGCTCGACGCGTGGCAGTCCGACGATCGTTCCGATCGGAGCCTGTTCACCGCGCAGGTTTGGCTCTAGCCGCTCAGTAGAACGTGGCGCCGGGGCCGTCGTTGGGCCGGCCGTCGATCGACTCCAGCACGGCCACCGCGGCCGCGGCCGCCGCCTTGATCTCCTCCTCGCCGCCGCCGAGGTACACGCGGCCGAAGGCACCGAAGCTCACGATCTCGAGGATGTCGATGTCGGCCGCCTTCTCGGCCTCGTTGGCCGCGATGAGCGCGTAGCCGGCCGGGTGGCACTCGAGGACGTACAGCGTGCGCCCTTCGTCGAGGAAGTTGCCGTGGCGCATCCGGTTGGTGATCTGGGCGTGGTAGCCGTGCACGCCGGTGATGGTCTGCGCGCTCACCAGGCGCGGCCGCAGGCGGTCGGTCTCTTTCAGGCCCAACGTCTCGAGCACCGCCTCGCCCGCGGCGCGGATCTGGCCCTGGTCGTCGTGTTGGAGCTGCAGGCAGCCGAACTGACGCTCGACGATCTGCATGCCGGGGGTGCACGACGTACGCTTGAGCGCGATGTCGGTGACCACGTTGACGTCCATCCCCGGGGCGACCTCGAAGAACACCGCGGCCTGACGCTCCAGCGGCATGTACCCGCGGCTGACCGTGGCCAGAAAGGACGTGGTCTGCGGCTGGAGGACGTCGATGTAGGTGAAGCAGCGGAGCTCGATGGCCATGGCCCGCCGATTATCGCACGGCGAGCGAAAGCGCCCCCGAAGGGCACGCCACCACACACGCCGCGACCCCCCCGATCGGGGCGCAGCCGTCACACTTGGTGGCCACGTCGAGGCTCGGGATTCGCCAGATGTCGCCGGTGGTGCACGCGGCGACGCAGTAGCCGCACCCGGTGCAGCGCGCTTCGAAGAGCTCGACGCGACCGTTGTCGTAGGCGACCAGCGCCCGGTGCGGACAGGCCCGGGTGCACGGGTGGCTGGTGCAGTGCGAGCAGGCGTGCAGCTCGGGGGTGCCGCGGTGGGCGTGGACCCGGAGGCGACGACGTTCGAGTACGATCGGCGCGTCGGGGACGAGGTCGGCGAGCCCCGTGCGCGCCTGCACACACGCGACCTCGCACAACCCGCACGGCACACACCGCGCAGCATCCAGGACGGGGTATCGGGCCGGCTCCACCCCGCGTCGATAACGGCCGCGGCGCACACGGGCCGGTGGATCGCCGGCTCTCGGCGAGATAAAGGGCGCGGGAGGCTGCACCCATGTCGATCCTGGTCCTGGCGCTCATCGCCTGCGACGCCGACTGCGAAGATCCGGCGCGCATCAACGGCACGTACGCCGCCTTTCACGTGATGCAGAACGTCTCCGGCGTCGCGCCCGAGGGCGGGGGCGACACGGCCGAGGCCGACGCCAAGGCCCGCTCCACGGTCGAAGGCTACGACGACGGCCTCGCCTACTCGCTCTTCACCAACGGGTGGTCCCGGTGGGCCGTCACCTGGGCGCAGGCCACCGGCTCGGTCAACATCACGATGATGGACGCGCGGGAGCGCATGGGCGATCCCGCCGCGGTCGACGGTCAGGCGTTCACGTGGGACGGCCAGCTCACCGAAGCGTCCGACAACTGCAACGCCCTGGCGTTGGTCGGGCAGGGCCAGTTCACCTCGTCGGCCGGCACGATCCACAACTTCAAGTACACCTCCGACCTGTCCTGGCAGGGCGATGCCCTCGCCGGCACGTTCACCTACTCCGAAGGCTACAGCTCGGCCGACGGCGACGCCGGTGCCATCGAAGGGGCCGCGGGCGAGGTCGTGCTGGTGCTGCAGTCGGGTGCGGAGTTCGACACCGGCTTCTAGCCGCGTGGGTTAGCACCCGCGGTCATGTACAACCTGCTCATCGCCGGCGCCGGTGCGGTCGTCGCCTTCGTCATCGGGTTCTTCGCAGCCGGGTGGATTGCGGGCGTCATCCCCGCGCTCCTGGCCTTCGGCGTGGCCTGGTTCTTCCTGGCGCGGCGCACCGGCAAGCAGGTCGAGGCGGTCGCCCAGGTGGCGATGCAGCAGATGCAGGCCGGCAACCTCGCGGGCGCGCGCGACACGTTCCGCGCCGCCCTCCCGCTCGGCAAGTGGCAGATCCTCGTCGAGCCGCAGATCCACGCACAGCTCGGCGCGATCGACTACCTCGAGGGCTGCTCCCTGGTGATGCAACGCCAGGTCACCGCCTCGAAGGAGAAGTTCGCGGCCGCCCGGGTCGAGCTGGAGAAGTCGTGGAGCCGCGACTGGCGGGCGCGCACGATGTTGGCCTGCGTGCATCACCGCGAGAACCAGACCGACGAAGCGGTCAAGGTGATGGTCGGCGCCGAGTCGGCCGGTTCGGGCGAGGCGCTCTACTGGGCGGTCTGGGCGTACGTGCTCAACGAGGCCAAGCGCCGGGACGAAGCGCTCAAGGTCGTCGGCAAGGGCCTCACGTCCGTGCCCAAGCACGCGGGCCTGGTCGCGGTCCAGGAGGCGATGACCAACCGCCGCCGGCCCGACTTCAAGGTGTTCGGCGAGCCGTGGTACCAGTTCTTCCCGGAGCAGATTCCGCAGGAAGTGCTCATGGAGCAGGCCCGCGCTGCCGGGAGGTTGCCGCCGCAGGCCGCCAACCGCAGCCAGATGACCTACCCCCAGCCGCGCCGCTGACGGTCAGCCGGGCCGCACCCGGCGGCGGGCATCCTCCACCGCGGCCTCGACGCTGTCGAAGACGTAGACCAGGTGGGCCTCGTCCAGGCCCGCCTTGTCGAGGAGCTTGCGGGGTTGGGCCTGCACGCCGGCGAGCATCACCACCGTGCCGGTGCCGTCGAGCCGGGCCAACGCCGACTCCAGGCCCACGAGCCCGGTCGCGTCCATCGCCGGCACCGACTCCATGTCCAGGATGATGACCTTGGCGCGCGAGGCCACCGTCTCGAGCGTTCCCATCGCCTTCTGGGCCGCGCCGAAGAAGAGCGGACCTGCGATCTCGTAGAGCACCACGCCCTCGGGCAAGCCCGCGCGCAGCGCCGGGTGGTTGTCGTCCTCGACCACGCGCGCCCCGCTGATCTCGGCCATCCGCCGCATGAACAACAACGCCGCCAGCATGATGCCGGTGGTCACCGCCACGACCATGTCGAAGAGCACGGTGAGCACGAAGCACGCCAGGAGCACCGACACGTCGGACTTGGGCGCGACGCGGAGCACGTGACGGAAGTGCTTCACGTCGGACATGTTGTACGCCACGAGCAGCAAGAGCGCGGCCAACGCCGGCATCGGCAGGTAGGCCAGCGCCGGCGCGAGCGCGAGCATCGCCACCAGGACAAAGACCGCGTGCACCGCGGACGCCACCGGCGTGCGCCCGCCGGCCCGGATGGTGGTGGCGGTGCGCGCGATGGCGCCGGTCGACGCGAACCCGCCGAAGAACGGGCCGATGATGTTGGCGGCGCCCTGCGCCACGAGCTCGGCGTCGGGGTCGTGGCGGGAGCCG
>SXOM01000057.1 GCA_005776735.1 Pseudomonadota bacterium | reverse complement strand
GCCCGAAGTTCCCTGCCCAGGTTGGCGCGCGCCCGCTCGTGGAGCGCCAGGTGGAACGCCTCGGTGTGGAACAGGCGCGGGCGCCCGAGCAGCCCCTCCAGGAACACGCCGCGCCCCACCGCCCACCCCTCGTCCGGCAACGCCGCGTACTCGGCGCGGACCCCCGCGGCGTAGGCGTCGTAGGCCGCCACGTCGGCCCCCAGCACCGCCAGGTCGAGGTCCACCACCGCGGCCTCGTCCGGGGTCGCCGGAGGTTCGCGATGCTTCGTCACCAGGATCATCCTCACGATCCGCGCGGTCGCCGTGGTGTCCGCGCGGGCCTCCGAGAGCGCCGCCTCGGCCCACGCTGCGCTGCGCGCTTCGTTGTCGGACGCGCCCGGGTCCTGGATCGCGTCGTGGAACCACCACGCCAGCTCGACCTCGTTGGGGTGCCGCAACGCCGGCCGCAAGCCGTCCAGCCGCGACAGGCCGTCGTGGAGGTGCCCGAGGCCGTGGTAGTGGCGGCCCGGGCCGCTCCACGCCGCCACGAGCGCGTCGTGCAGCGCCGTCACGTCGCCGCGCGCGGCCACCCCGCGCCAGGCGCGCTGGAGGCGAGGCAGCAGGTCGTCGCAGCGCACCATCAGACCCCCACCACCCGGACGACCAGGCCCGCCGCACGCGCTGCGGCGCCGATGGTGTCGAGCTCGGCGGCGGAGAGCGGCGACACCGTGTCGTCGGCCGGACGCCGCGCGACCGTGTACACCTGCACCTCGGCGATGCGCCCGGTGGCCACGATGTCCCGGAGCCGCGCGACCCACGCGTCGATCTCGGTCGCGTCGGGCCGATCGGGGCCCACCGCGCAGAACATCGACTGCACCACGATGGGGCGCCGGGCGGCGAGCTCGCGGAGGTTTCGCAACACACGGGCGAACGGGAAGCGGGTGCCGTCGACCCGACGATACCAGGCCTCGGTGCCGGCGTCGAGCTTGCACCACGCCTCGTCGATGTCGACCAGCGCGGATCGGACACGCTCGCGATGCAACAGGGTGGCGTTGGTGAGCAACCGAACCGGCACGCCTGGTGCCAACGCATCTCGGACGCGACGAACCGTGGACGCGGCGGCGGGAAACTCCCGCGGCGAGGTGGGCTCGCCGTCGCCGGCGAAGGCGATGTCGACCACGCGGCGGTGGGCAGGCGCGGCGGTGTCGAACGGCGGGGTGTCCCAGAGCTGCCCGGACCCGACGAGCCCGAGCAGGTGCGCGAGCTCGTCCTCCAGCCGCTCGACGTCGATCTTCGCGGGGCCGCCGGGCACCGTCCGGTCCACCTGGCAGTACGGACAATCGAAGTTGCACACCTTGTCGGGGTTGAGGTTCACCCCGATGGACAGGCCCCCGGCGCGGCGCGAAACCACGGCGTAGACGTACCGATTGTCGCCGAGATCACGGCGGTGGTCGGCGAAGTCGAGCGTGCGCGCCATCAGACGACCGCCGCGCGCTCCAACCTGACCCGGACCCCCTTGCCCCCGCCCAGCTCCAGCGGCGGGGTGTCCAGCCCGGGCTCGCGGCCCAGGTGGGTGGCCTGCAGGTCGGTCGCGAGGTCGGCGGTCCATGCCTCGATCGCCGCGACCACGTCGGCGTCGTCGGCGTCCCACGCCACCACCACGCGGTCGGAGATCTCGAGCCCCTGCTCCTTTCGCAGCGCCATCACGCGGCGGAGCACGTCGCGCATCAGGCCCTCGAGCATCAGCTCGCGCGTGATCTCGGTGCTGACCGCACACCAGGCGCCCTTCTCCTCCGCGGCCGACCACCCGTCGGGCTGGACCACCTGCACGAGGAAGTCGCTCCGGCGGAGCGCGGCGTCGATGCCGGGGAGGGTGACGGTGTCGGACTTGCGGAGCTCGGCCACCAGCGCCGCCTGGTGCACCTGCACCGCCTTGACCACCTCGCCCATCTGGCCGCCCACCTTGGCGCCGAGGGCCTTGAAGTCGGGCTTGACCACCCACCCGAGCGGGCTCGGCGTACCGACCGGGTGGAGCTCCAGCTCCTTGACGTTGAGCTCGTCGCGCAACATGTCGCCGAACCGTGCGAGCGCGCGTCGCTCCTGCTCGGTGGTGGTGCCGACCGCGAGGCGCCCCAACGGCTGGCGCAGCTTGAGCTTCGCGGCGTCGCGGCTGGCGATGGCCAACGACGTGTAGCGCACCAGCGCGCGCATCTCGTCGGCGAGCACCTCGTCGCGGAGCGCTTCGTCCACCGCGGGCATCTTCGCGAGGTGCACACTCCGCGCGGCCTCGGGCCGCGGGCCCGCGATGGTGTTCTGCCACAACTTCTCGGCGGTGAACGGGATCATCGGCGCGAGGAGGCGGATGACCGCGTCGAGGCAGGCTTCGAGGGTCTGGAACGCGGCCGCGCCGTCTTCGGCGTCGGCGCGGAAACGTTTGCGGTTGTGGCGCACATACCAGTTGCTCAGCGTCTCCACGAATCGCTCGAGCTCCCGCGCGGCGAGGTGGTGTTCGAACCGTTCGATCGCACCCCGGCACGTGGCGATGGTGCCCTGCAGCTCGGTGAGGATCCACCGATCGAAGTCGGGCCGCAGGTGGAACGGCACCGCCTCGTCCGCGGGCCGGAACCCGGCGATCCGGGCGTAGTTGACGAAGAACGCGTGGGTGTTCCAGAGCTGGTTGAGGAAGCCGCCGCGCACCTCGCGCAGCGGACCCGCGCCGAAGTTCAGGTTCTGCACCGGGTCCTGGCGGGCGTACAACCAACGCATCGCGTCGGCGCCGTACTGTTCGGCGGCGTCGTCGAACCAGATGGCGTTGCCCTTGGACTTGTGCATCTCTTCGCCCTTCTCGTCGCGCACGAGGCCGTGCCCGAGGAGCGTGCGAAACGGCGGCCGGTCCTCCATCATCGCGCTCATGGCCAACAGCGCGTAGAACCAGTTGCGGAACTGGCCGGGGAAACACTCGAGCACCAGCTCGGCGGGGAACCACTGCTCCCAGTGCGCACGATCCGTGGTGTACCCGAGCGTGCTGTACGGGACGATGCCCGCGTCCAACCACGGGTTGCCCACGTCCGGCACCCGCTCCATCACCCCGCCGCAGTCGGGGCAGCCGAGCTTGACCGCGTCGACGAAGGGGCGGTGCGGCGTGTGGCCGGCGAACTGATCCCACCCTTCGACGCAACGCTCCTTCAGCTCCGCTTCCGACCCGACGACGTCGAACCGATCGCAGCCTCGGCACACCCAGATGGGCAGGGCCAGGCCCCAGAAGCGCTTCTTGGAGATCATCCAGTCGCCCATGTTGCGCAACCAGTCCATCTCGCGCGCTTCCCCCTCGCCCGGGATCCAACGGATCTGGGGGACCACCGCCTGGATGCGCTCGCGCCACCCCATGTCGATGAACCACTCGTCGACCAGCCGGAACACGAGCTCCTGCTTACAACGCCAACAGTGCGGGTACACGTGGGGGTAGCGTTCGCGCACCACGAGCACGCCGCGGGCCTTGAGGTCCTCGACGATGGTGTCGGTGACCGCGAGCACGTGCTGGCCGCTGAGCTCCCCGAACCCGTCGAGGTACTCGCCCGTCTCGGCCAACGGGGCGATGGCGACGATCTGCTCGTGCTTGCCGAGCTCTGCGTCCTCGGCGCCGCAGCCGGGGGCGATGTGCACGATGCCGGTGCCTTCGCCGTCGCTCACCATGTCCCAGGCGAGCACCCGGTGGCATTCGACCGCGGTCTTGCGCAGGCCGGACTTCCCCACCTCGCGCGGCTGCTGCTGCGCGGAGAAGTGGTCGTAGGGGCCCTGGTACTGCAGGCCGACGAGCTCGGCGCCCTTGACCGTCCCGAGCACCTCCACCTCGCCGACGCCCTTGAGCAACTTCTCCACGCTCGGGAGCTTGAAGCTCTTCTTGTCGCCGGCCGCCTCGAGGTTGCGCTCGCGCGCCCGCTCGTAGGCACCCTTGGACACGTACAGCGTCCACCCCTGGTGGCGCACCTTGAGGTAGTCGAGGTCCGGGTGCACCGCGGCGGCCACGTTGGACGACAACGTCCACGGCGTGGTGGTCCACACCAAAAGCGCCTCCTTCTCCCGCCCCACGAGCGGGAACCGCACGTACGTCGAGACGTGCTCGACGATCTTGCGGCCCTCGGTGACCTCCATCTGGCTCAGGCCGGTGCCGCAACGACAACACCACGGCATCACGTCGTTGCCCCGCCGCAACCGCCCCTGGTGGTGGCACTTCTGCAGGAACTTCCAGATGGTGTAGTTGTTCTCGGTCGAGAAGGTGAAGTAGCTCCCACCCATCTCGGCGGTGCCGAGCTTTCCGACCAGGGCCTCGGGGCTCCCGCGCAACGTGCGCCCGTTGGTGGCCACGGCTTCGGTCTCGGCCTTGCCCGCGCGCAGGTCGTCGCGGAGCTGCTCGAGCAGCTCGGGGCGGTCCCACTCCATCCAGTACCCGAGGCGGATGCTCTGGCGCGTCTGCCGGGCGGCGTAGGTGAGCACCCGCTCCTTGCACGCCTTCACGAACTTCTCGAGGCCGAACTCGGCGATGTCGCGCTTCGACGCGAACCCGAGCTCCTTCTCGACCTCGACCTCGACCCACAACCCCTGGCAGTCGAACCCGTTCTGGTAGCGGAGCTTGCGCCCGTTCATCGCCCAGTAGCGGCAGTACAGGTCCTTGAGCGAGCGACCCCAGGCGTGGTGCACGCCCATCGGGTTGTTGGCGGTGATCGGCCCGTCGAGGAACGACCACGGCTCGCCGCCCGCGTTCTGCTCGCGCAGGCGGGCGAAGGTCGCCTCGGCGTCCCAGAACGCCTGCATCTCGTGCTCGAGCCGGATCCAGTCGATCCACGACTCGACGCGGGGGTAGAGCTCGGCCACGGGGAACCTCCGAAGGGCCGGGCAGCTATCACGGTTGTGGGGGCCGGGCCGACGCCGGCGGCCCCGGCGCGATAGCCGGGCGCGTGCGCCCCACTCGCCGGCATCTCCTCACCGCGGCCGGCGCCTTCGCCACGGCGGCGGTGGCGGGCACGGCGGTGGTGGGGGCGGCCTCGCAGGTGTGGTGGAACCAGCCGCACGATTCGGCCACGCGCCACCTCAGCCGCGACGAGATCGACTTCTGCGATGCCCTCGCCGACGCGATCTTCCCCCCTTCGCCGGACCTGCCGCTGCGGGGGGCCGAGGCCGGCGTGGGCCGCTTCTTCGACACGGTGCTCGACGGCATGGCCCCGTTCCAGCGGAAGATGTTGCGGCTGGGGCTGCACGCGCTCGACCAGTGGCCGCGGCCCACGCACGGCCGGCCGTTCCGCGAGCTCGCCGGCATCGAGGCGATCGCGGTGCTCGACGGGTGGGTGCACAGCGACATCGCCGAGCTCCGGGGCCTGGTCGCCAGCGTCTACATCTTCGTGGCGATGGCCTACACCGTCCATCCCGACGTGAGCGCGGTGCTCTCCCGCCAATTCCTCTGCGGCTACGGGGACTGACGATGCGCTGGACCCCCGGACAAGGCTACCTCTGGAAACCCGCCCCCCAGGCCGACGGCTACTCCACCCTCGACCGCGATCTCGAGTGCGACGTCGCCATCCTCGGGACGGGTCCCGGCGGGGCGGCCGCGGCGCGCACGCTCGCCGACCTCGGGCTCCGCGTGGTGCTCCTCGAGGAGGGTCCGCCCGAGGAGCGGTTCCGGCCCAACCAGGGCGCGGTCATGCGCTACCACATGCAGGAGGGCGGCGGGATGGTCGCCACCGGCCGCGCGCTCATGCCCATCGCGGCGGGGCGCGGCGTCGGCGGGGGTACGCTCATCAACAGCGCCATCGCGTGGCGCTGCCCCGACACGGTGCTCGACTCCTGGTCCGACCTGCTCGGCGACATGCGGTACTCCGCGGCCAACATGCGGCCGGTCTACGACTGGCTCTGGGAGTACCTCGGCATCTGGGACACGCTCCCCGCCGTCGCCGGTGAAAACAGCGAGCTGGTGATCCGCGGCGCCAAGGTCGCGGGCTACCCCGGCGGCTACCTCGCGCGGTACACCCCCCGTTGTGTAGGGTGTGGCACCTGTTACTACGGGTGTCCCACCGGCGGCAAGGCCAGCACCAACCACAACTTCCTGGCCGAGGCCGCCACCAACGGTGCGCGCATCCAGGCCGACACGGTCGTCGAGGACTTCCTCTACACCGGCGACCGGGTGGTGGGCCTCGTGGGTCGGATGAAGCATCCCGACACACGGGAGCCGGGCGGGAAGGTCACCGTGCGCGCCGCCAAGGTCATCGTGGCCGCCGGCGGCATCGGCACGCCCCGCTTCCTCGCCGGGACCCGCCTCGACCTGGGGCCCGCGGTCGGCGTGGGGCTGCACACCCATCCCGGAAACGCGGTCTTCGGGGTGTGCAAGCACGAGGTCAACTGGTGGAAGGGCGCGACGCAGGGGGCCTACTTCCACGTGCCTGGGCTGCCCGGGGTGCTCCCGCACACCAGCTCCCTCCCGCCCGAGGTGGCGTTGTTGTCGCTCGCCGGCCAGGGCGTCGCCGCTCCGGAGGCGATGAAGCTGTTGCCGCACCTCGCGGGCCTGCTCGTGATGATCTCCGACCACTCGTCGGGCACGGTGGGCCGTTGGCCCGACGGCCGGGCCAAGCTCCAGTACGACTTCTCCGACGAGGACGTCGCCCGCATCAAGGCCGGCATGGTGGCCAGCGCCGAGGTGCTGCTCGCCGGCGGGGCCGAGTGGTTGTTCTGCCCGGTGGCGGGGGTCGGCCGCGTGGACACCGCCGCGGCGCTCGAGGCGGGCCTCGCCGACCGGACCATCCGCGACTTCACGCTCTACGCCAGCCACCCGATGTCGACCTGTCGCATGGGGCACGACCCGGTCACCAGCGTCATCCGGCCCGACGGGCGCTCGCACCGGTACGAGGGGCTCTACCTCTCCGACTCGAGCATCTTCCCCACTTCGCTCGGCGTCAACCCGAGCGTCACGACCATGGCGATGGCCACCCTCATCGCCGCCGGCGTCGCCCGCGCAGGGTAGCGGGGGCGGCGCCCCGCGACCGTCCGCGTCGAGCGGCCGAGGCCGGCGGGCGCCGCGCGCCGGGGC
>SXOM01000430.1 GCA_005776735.1 Pseudomonadota bacterium | reverse complement strand
TGCGCGCGGCGCGCCCGCCCCGGCCCGACCCGCAAAGGGTCGCGGCGCCGCGCCCCCTCAGGCCGTCGCGCCCCACCACTCGGAGACGGCGAAGGCGACCAACGCGAGGCCGACCACGGCGACGCCGACCCAGCGGAGGGCCATCCGCTCCTCGTGCCGCACCACCTCGGCCTCCTCACGATCGCTCAGGACGTGCACGTCGCCCGCGCCGAGCTCCCAGGTGTCGTCGCCCCCCTGGACCACGGTGCCCACCACGTGCAGGCGGTCGCCGTCGGCCAAGAGTTCTTCGCGGTAGCGGACGAACGGGCCCTGCAGCCCCGTGGGCGCCTCGCCGAGCCGGGCGAGCACCGCGGTGAGCTCCGCGCTCGGCACGCCGAGGATGCCGCTGTTGGTGTGCTCGGGGCGGGACAGGACCACGTCGGCCAGCCGGGGCTGGAGGACCATGCGCCCACCGCCATCGTCGAGCACGACGTCGACCGCGTCCTTGGCGTCGACGAGGACCTCCCACGCGTTCTGGCGCCGTTGTTCGACCAGGAACCGCCAGTACACACACGGCCGGTCGGAGAGCGGAGAGCGCAGCGAGCCCTCGCCGCGGATGGCCCCGCGCACCTCGTGCAGGCCCGGCGTCAGCGCGGAGATCGCGGTGGGCGGCGTGGACGCGAGGAGGCGCGCCGTGCGCCAACCGCGCAACGCGGCCCACACGCTGCCCGCGAGCGTGAGCCCGCCGACGCTGAGCAGAGGAATCACCGCGCTGGAGGGGAGAATCGCCACGGCGCGGGACTCTACCACGGTCCTGCGCTCCGGACGGGAGCGTCGCGCACGCCGGAACGTCAGTCCTCGGCGATCGGCACGATCTCGTCGAGCGGAACGTAGGGTTGCGCCACGAACCGACGCAGCGCACGATTCACGAGGCGCCCGTCCAGGAACCCCACCGCGTTGCGCAACGCCGCCGACGTCGCGAGCGCGCGCGGCAGGCCGCCGGCCACCGCGTCGAGGTACGGCAAGAGGCTGGACCCCAGCGCCCGCGAGGCGGTGCGCGCAACCTCGCTCGGGAGGTTGGGGATGCACAGGTGACGCACCCCCTCCATCTCGTACACCGGGTTCTCCGTCGAGGTGGCGCGGCTGGTCTCGGCGCAGCCTCCTTCGTCGATCGACATGTCGATGAGCAGCGCCCCCTCGCGCATCGCGCGGATGTGGCTACGCCGGAGCACCTTCGGCGCGGGCTCACCCCGCACCGCCACCGCGCCGATCACGACGTCGGCCTGCTCCAGGTAGCGCACCAGGTGGTACTCGCTGGCCACCGCCGTCACGACGCCCCGCCCGATCTGCGCCTCGAGGCGCGCGAGCTGGCGCGGGTCGCGGTCGAGCACCACCACCTGCGCGCCGGCCGCCACCGCCTCGGCGGCTGCCGCCCGCCCGGCGATGCCGCCCCCGATGACCAACACCATCGCCGGCGGCACCCCCGGCGACCCGCCGAGGAGGATGCCCGGGCCGTTGCCGAGCACCGTGAGGTGCCACGCGGCGAGCGTGACCGCCACGCGCCCCCCGATGGCCGAGAGCGGCTCCATGATGGGGTACTCCGCGCCCTCGCGCACGAGCTCGAGCGACACCGTCGACGCGCGCGCCTGGACCAGCGCTTCGTGCTGCGCCGCGCTCTGGCCGGCGAGGTGGTGGAAGGCCACGAGGGTCGTGTTCGGCCGGACGAGGTCGATCTCCTCGAGGCGAAGTGCGTGCACCTTGACCAGGAGCTCCGCTTGCCCGGCCACCTCCCGCGAGGTGTACGCCATCTGCGCGCCCGCCGCGAGGTACTCGGTGTCGGAGAACCCCGACCCGGCGCCGAGCCCCGACTCGATGACGACGAGGTGATCGTGGCCCACGAGCAGCCGCGCGCCTTCGGGGGTGAGGGGGACCCGGCGCTCGCCGGGGAGGGTCTCGCGGAGCACGCCGATGCGCATGGCGCAAGCGTACCTCACCCGCCGCCCGCCCGGGATAACGGAGGCGCGATGTCCGAAGCGGCGCCCCGTACCCGCTATTGCAGCCGCTGCCTCACGACGTTCTCGTCCGACGCCGACCGCTGCCCCAACCTCGGCTGTCGCTCGGTGCGCCCGGCGGCGGGCTGGGGCGAGCTCCTCGAGACGGGCGAGCTCATCGACCGCACGTACCGCGTGCACCGGCGCCTCGCGATCGGCGGCGCCGGGGTCACCTACCTGGCGCGCGAGGTCGGCGCCGCGGACGACGAGGTGGGGCCCCTCCTGGCGGTGAAGATGCTGTACCAACAGCGCGACCAGGGGCCGTACCTGCGGCGGCTCGCCACCGAGGCCCAGATCCTCCAAGGGCTCAACCACCCGCAGATCGTCGAGTGCCGCGGGTTCGTGCACCGGTCGGGGCACTCGCCCTACCTGGTCACGCGCTTCGAAGCCGGCGGGTCGCTGCTCGACCACATCCGCCGCGTGGGCCTCTTGCCGCCGCGGGTGGCGGCGGGCGTGGCGATGCAGGTGTGCGACGCGTTGTCGGTGTCGCACCGCCAGGGGGTGATCCACCGCGATCTGAAGCCGGAGAACGTGCTTTTGGAGGCCGAAGGCCCGCGCGACGAGGTGCCGCGCATCCGGGTGGCGGACTTCGGCATCGCGAAGGTCTTCGGCGGGGTCGGCGACCGCCTCACCCGGGTGGGGGCGTTCATCGGCACGCCGCAGTACGCCGCGCCCGAGCAGTTCGACGGGGTGGCGCCCGAGCCCGCGACCGACGTGTACGCCGTGGGCGCGCTGCTCTACTTCTGCCTGACCGCGCGGCCGGTCGCCGACTTCATGAACGCGCTCGATCCTGAGGACCAGCGCGACCACCTCATCCGCCACCTGCCGCCACGCCTGGGCGGCATGACCGGCCCCGAGATCCCGTGGCTCGAGTCGTCGTTGGCCGCGGCGATGACGCCCGACCCCGGCGACCGTTGCCCCATCGACCAGCTCGCCGAACGCCTGCACACGATCGCGCTCGGCAACGATCCCGGGCCCATCCAGATCCCGGCGCCGGTGCCGTCCGCGTGGCGGACCGCCCCCGGCGACACCACGCAGCCGCCCCGCACGATGAGCAGCGAGCGCCGGCCGCCGCCGCCACTGGCGGGCCAGCTCAGCGCCGACGCGTTGCCCACGCCGGCGCCGGGCGGCGTGAGCG
>SXOM01000429.1 GCA_005776735.1 Pseudomonadota bacterium | reverse complement strand
GATCGAGAGGCGGAACCCGTGGTCCTTCAGGCGCGCGCACGTCTGCAGCGCGGCTTCGGGGTTCTGGATGAGGATGGACTCGGTGAGCTCCAACTCGACCGCGTGCGGGGGCACGCCCGCGGCCTGGACGAGCTCGATCAGCGCGTTGGCGAGGTCGGGACGGCGGAACTGGATGGCGGAGAGGTTGATCGCGACCGCGAGATCGTCGAGCCCGGTCGCCCGCCACTCCGCGAGCTGCGCGCACGCGGACCGGAAGACCCAGCCGCCGAGGCGGTTGATGAGGCCGTGGGTCTCGGCGAGGGGGATGAACTCGGCGGGGCTCACGGGGCCGAGCTCCGGCGGCGTCCACCGTGCGAGGGCCTCGGCGCCGAGCGTCGCGCCGGTCGCGAGGTCGACCTGGAGCTGGTAGTGGACGTCGAGCTCGCCGCGCTCCTCGGCCCCGCGGAGCAGGCGCAAGAGGCGGAAGCGGCGCGCACCGTCGGCGTCGAGCAGGTCGGAGTAGAACTCGAGCGTGTCGCGCCCCGCGCCCTTGGCCGCGTGCAGGGCGAGGTCGGCGCGCTTGAGCAGCTCTTCGAACTCGGTGCCGTCGCTCGGGCACAACGCCACGCCCGCCGAAGCCGACACCGTCAGGCCGGCGCCGGACAGGGCGCCGTAGGTGCGCAGCGCGTCGAGCAGGCGCTCGACCGTGTCGGCGGCGTGTTCGGCCGACGGGAGCGAAGGCGAGAGGACCACGAACTCGTCGCCGCTGTGGCGGGAGAGGGTGTGGGTGGCGGGGAGCGCGGCCCGCAGGCGGTGCGCGACGTCGACCAGCAGCCGGTCGCCGGCTTCGTGGCCCAGGGTGTCGTTGACCAGCTTGAAGTGGTCGAGGTCGATGAGCACCAGGGCCACGAACTCGCGTGCGCTCGCGGCGCGTTCGCGCGCGAGCGGGAACTGCTCGCCGAGGCCCTGGCGGTTGAGGAGCCCGGTGAGCGCGTCGTGGCGCGCCAGGAAGTCGAGGCGGCCCTCGATGACCTTGCGCTCGGACAGGTCGGTGAAGTGGCCGACGTAGTAGGCGACCTTGCCGCCTTGGTCGTAGATGGCCCGGATGCGCAGCCACTCGGGGAACACCTCCCCGGAGCGGCGGCGGTTCCACACCTCGCCCGCCCAGGCCCCCCGATCGCGCAGCTCGGCCCACATCGCCGTGTAGAACGCGCCGTCGTGGCGCCCGGAGCGGAGGAGGCGCGGCGTACGGTCCGGGCTCCGCAGCACGTCCTCGAAGGTGTAGCCGGTCGTCTCGGTGAACGCGGGGTTGACCGACAGGATGTTCTCGTCCTGGTCGGTGATGATGATCCCCTCCATCGCGTGGGCGAAGACCGCCGCCTGCAGGCGGAGCTGCTCGTTGGCGGCCAACAGCTCGGAGGTGCGCTCGCCGACGCGCAGCTCGAGGTTGGCGAGGATGCGCTGCAGCTCCTCCTGCGCGGCGTTGGCGCGGCGGTGGGCTTCGCGCAGGGCCGCCTGGCCCGCGAGGGACTGGCTGAGCGTGCGGACGAACGGGGCGTAGGCGGCGAAGTCGGCGTCGGCATCGACCACCAGCTCGAGCTGCCCGTGCGCACGACCGGCGAAGGCCAGCGGCCCCCGCCACGCGCACCCGCCTTCGCTCGGCTCGGCGCCCGCGCGGGCGCTCCCGCTCCCGAGCTCGACGGCCGCACCGGACACGCCGGGCACGCTCAGCAGCGCGTTGCTGACGAATTCGGCCATCGTCTGCTCGGTCGGCAGCTCCGACAGCGTGCTCACCACCTGCATCAGGTGCGAGAGCGTTGACGCGTCAAGCGTCGGTGCGTTTTCGGACATCGTGCTCCGCCTATCGTCAGGATGTGGACGAAACAAAGAGGTTCGATGCTGAATTTGCGGGATGCGGCATCGGAAGTTTGGTCGCACTTCGGTCGGTTGGACCGGTTGGGGGTGCGACATTTTGTCCCAGGGCGGCGTCAGACGTCGTCGGCGTCCGCATCGTCGGAGCGTGCGCGGGACTGCCGCTGGAGTGTGCGCGTGCTGATGCCGAGCCGGTCGGCCGCGCGGCGTTGGTGGCCCCCCTCGGCGTCGAGCACCGCGTGGATGATGCGCGAGCGCAGCTCGGCCAACGGGCGGTCGAGGGGAAGCGTGATGGTGGCGGGCGCTGCGGACGGCGCGGCGATGTAGGCCGGGAGGTCGGACAGGCGCACCGGGCGGCCGCCGCGCATCAGGCACAGGCCCTCGACCACGTTGCGGAGCTCGCGAATGTTGCCCGGCCAACCGTGGCGCAACAGCGCGGCGCGCGCTTCGCGCGTGAGGCGGGGCGGGAGCACGTCGTGGCGGCGGCTCAGCTCGGCCGAGAAGTGCTCGGTGAGGCTCGCCAACTCGGCGAGGCGCTCGCGCAACGGCGGCACGCGGAGGCTGATCCCCTGGACGCGGTAGAAGAGCTCGGCCGCGAGCCGCCCGGCGGCCACCTCGTCCTCCAGGGGGCGCCGGCTGGTGCACACCAGCCGCACGTCGCAACGGACCCGCTCGGTGCCGCCGTCGCGGACCAGGCGGCCGAGCTCGAGGAACCGCAGGAGGCGCTCCTGCGACGCGGGATGCAGCGCCGCGACGTCGTCGAGCACCAGCGTGCCGTGGTCGGCGAGCTCGAGCTTGCCCGGCTGTCCGGAGCGCGCCCCGTCGGCCTGGACGCCGAACAGATCGCCCCCCAGCGTCGCATCGTAGAGCGTGCCGCACGGGACCACCACGTAGGGGCCGTGCGCCCGATGGGAGCGCAGGTGCAGCCGGTGGGCGAGCAGGTCCTTCCCGGTGCCGCCTTCACCGACGAGCGACACCACCACGTCCTTGCGGGCCAGCGCGTCCAACGTCTCGACCAACGCCCGCATCGGCGGGAGGTGAGCCCAGGCCTCGTGAGGGGACGTCGACGACTCGTACACGAGTTGGAATATCCCGGCGCCGCCGAGCCGGATAGTCCCCAAAGCGCGGTGTGGATCGGGGTTTTTTGTGGACGGAATTTCGGCGTGTTTGGGTGGCGAGGTGCGACAGAATTGCGTCGAAATGTCGCACATCGGGGGTCGCCCGATCGGCGTCGGCCCATTCTGACGCCCGTCGCGGCATAGGCGATGCGAACGTCGTCTATGGGGACCTCACGCGAGCAGCGCGTACCCGAGCTGGAGCACCGCCGCGTAGTACGTCGTCATCACGATCACCTCGGCGTGGGGGAGCGGCCGCACGAAACGGTTCGTCGCGAGCACACTGTCCGAGAACGCGAACGTCGCCGCCCCGGTGAGCGCGATGCGCGGCGCGTGCCCGGTGGAGAGGATCATCGCGCCGATCGCGAGCGCGTACACCGGGATGGCCACCCGCAGGGCCCCGGGCACCCGCGGCACCAGGAGCACGGACATGCCGCCCACCAGGGCCGCCACGGCCACCATCAGGGGCACCGACGGCGTGCCGGCCCAGAACGTCGGCACCAAGAGGAGGTGCCCGACGAGGAACGCGGCGAGGCCCTGCAGGAAGAACCGGTCCTTGTCGAGCAGGAGCGCGTCGCCCGCGGCGCACGCGACGAACGCGGCGGTCGCCACGGCGCTGTGCGGCAACACCGCGGCCGCCACCAGGAGCGCCGGCAGCACCTTGGGCCAGCCCTTCTTCCCGCGGGCCACGCCCACCACGTACGCCGCTGCGGTCGCGGCGCCGGCGCTCCAGAGCAGCACCTCAGCCCTCGACCAGCGGCATGAGGCCGCCCTGGTTGTCCAACGCGCGCAAATCGTCGTAGCCGCCGATGTGCACGGGGCCCACGAAGATCTGCGGAACGGTGCGGCGCCCGGTACGCTCCTCGAGCGCGACACGACCGGCGTCGTCTTCGGTCAGGTCGATGTCCTCCCACGGGATGCCCTTCCCGGTGAGGAACCGCTTCGCCGCGTTGCAGTAGCTACACCACTCCGTGCTGTAGATGGTGACGGTCTTCATGCACGCAGGGTAGGCCCCGCGCCGCGGTCTTGCAAGCGGTTGGGGGCGGCGCCCCGCGACCGGCCGCTCGCCGGGCGGGACCTCGCGGGCGCCGCGGCGACCGTGCGCGCAGCGTCCGGCTAGTACAGCACGACGGTGTAGGCCTCACCCTCGCCGACCACGTCCTCGGCGACGAAGTCGACGATGTAGTCGTAGTGGTCACAGTCGAGCCAGGTGCTGTCCTCCTGCCACGCGGAGTACCAGGTGTGGCCGCCGTCGTGGTACAGCTCGAAGGCGTCGACCCACTCCTCGGTCAGGCCGTCGTACACGTCGGCGTAGACCGCCACCACGTCGTCGAGGCCCTCGTCGTCACGCAGGTCGGCCTCGAACCACCACACGTCGTCGCGGTAGTATTCGTCGTAGAAGCAGCTCGCATCGGCCCATTCGATGACCGGCGGGTCGTTGACCGGCGCGGGGCCCGGATCCGGGTCGGCGTACACGATGCATCCCGACGCCAACAGGGTGGACAGGGCGGTTGCGCTGCGCATTTTGTACTCCTCGTAGGTGTTCCATGGACGTCGAGGTGGCCTGAGGTATTCACGCGCGCGGCGCGTCGTGTTATCGGAGGGGTGCGGCCAGGAGGGCCCAACGATGCCAGTACGTCCCGAAGAGGGGGCGCTCAAGGGTGCTGTCTCGGGTGTTCACGATTCCCGAGAAGCGGCCTTGGATGCCTTGTTGCAGCGCGCCGGTCGCTTGCAGAAGTGGATCACCCAAGACGTGGACCCGGAGCTCAAGGAGCAGCTCGCCGAGGACCGTCGGCGCTTGGCCGACGAGCTGCTGGAGGGGCTGGTCTTGTGGGCAGAGCTCGGCGGCAAGGTGCGCCTCGGCGACGTCGAGCTCGGCGGGCCGCCTGCGTCGCTCGCGGAGTCGATCCGGACGCCGGTGCGCGTGGAGTCGGGCCCGGAGACGGTGGTCGTCCGCCGCACCATTCGCGAGGGCGCCACGATCGTGTCGCGCCCGCCGGTCGCCACCGGCGACAGCATCCGCGGCCTCGCGCGCCACTTCGAGACTGGCGCCGCCGTGCGTCCCGAGGGCGTCGCGACGAACTGGGAAGAGCTCCTCGGCCGCGTGGTCGAGGTGCTGGGCACCCCCCGGGACGACGCGGACGCCGAGGTCCTCGTGCTGTACAACGTGATCCGCGAGGCGGACCGTTGGCGCGCCCTCCCGCGCGAGGTGCAGCGCACGCTCGTGGGCCTCGTCACCGCGCGCCTGAGGCGTGCGCAGGACGAGATGGGGATCAGCGGTCCCCGCCTCGACGACAGCTTCTCCATGCTCAGCGCGTGGTCCAAGCGCGAGCAGCCGGGGTGGGTCAACGGCCTCTCGCGCGGGCACCTGCCCACGCGCGGGAGCTGGACGGCGGACGCCGACGCCTACACCGCCCGCCTTCCCGGCGGCGGCGAAGCGCCGACGGTGCGCGAGAACGCGGAGAAGCTCCTCGGCGCGATCAGCGCGTTCGCGCCGGAGTTCGAGTCCGCGCCCGCCGAAGCGATGGACGCGGTGGCCACCCAGTTCAAGGGCCTCGTGCGCAAGGCGCTCGACGGCGGGGTGCGCAACACCGACCCGCGGCTCTTGCGCTTGTGCTCCGGCCACGCCGAGCTCTTCGACACCCAGGACTTCCGCGGGCTGCGGCGGGCACTGCGCGAAGACGCCGAGCCCTCCGAGGGGGAAGACGACGACAAGGCGCCGCCGCTGCCGCCCGATTGGGCGTGGTGGGGTCGCACGCGGTTCCGCCGGGGCGTGCTGGTGGGCGGCGACCCGCGCGAGCCCAACCGGGTTCGCCTGGAGCAGTCGTTCGGCTTCCAGGAGCTCGACTGGGTGGGCACCGAGGGGAAGGGCAAGCACCTCCAGACGGTGCGCGACCGCCTGCGCTCGGGCAAGGTCGACATCGTGATCATCCTCGGCGGGTTCGTGGGCCACGACGCCGACGAGATCATCCTGCCGGCCGCGCGCGAGTGCGGGGTGGACTGGGTGCACGTCGACAAGGGCTATGGCATCGCGCGCATCCGGCGGGCGATCGAGCGATTCCTCGACCCGTTGGCCGCGCGCGGCTGAGCCGCGGCGGTCAGGTGCGCAGCGCGGCCACGACGGCGTCCAACGGGGCGCCGTCGGTGGCGAGGTCGCTGACGCACAGCGCGCACTCCGTGGTGAGCGCCGTCTTGACGTTGGGGGTGAGCCCCAACGGCTCGATGGCCGCGGCCACGTCGGCCTCCGGGTAGCCCTGGAGGTACTCGCCGAGCAGGGCGCGGGCGAGCGTCCAGCTCGCGAGCGCGGACAGCCGTAGCGAGCGGTCGCGCGGCAGCTCGCCCCGGCGCGGCTGGTGGTGGGCGCCGCACAACGACTGCACGAGCGGCGGCATCCCCCACTTGAGCGCGGTGGCCTGGCCCACCACTTCGTGCTGGGCGATGATCTTCGGCCCCTCGGCGGTGAAGGCGCCGAGGCTCTGTTCGCCCTCCTTCCGGAAGAAGCGCCAGATGAGCACCCATTCGCCGAGGTTGTGCATCAGCCCCGCGAGGTAGGCGTCCTCCGGGCGGCAGAACGCGCCCCACTGGGCGAGGCGGCGGGTGAGCCGCGCCGTGAGCCGCGCGTTGGCCCACGCGGCGGCGAGGCGCCGCTGGGCCTGCGCGCTCGGGAGCTGCAGGGAGCGCTGCATCGTCGCTTCGAGCAGGACGGCCACGGTGTGGCGGACGCCCATGCGCACGATGGCGTCCCGCAGGTTGGTGATGATCTTCGGCGACCGGTAGTACGCGCTGTTGCTCGTCCGCAGCACCACCGAGATGAGCCCGGGCTCCTTGGCGAGGAACTGCTCGAGCTCCTCGACCGAGCAGTCGTCGCGCTCGGCGAGGCTGTGCAGGGCGGTGGTGTGGGTGTCGAGCGTGGGCAGGTCGTCGGCGCTGCCGATGACGACCGCGCCGGCCGTGGCGGGGCGCGGCGGAAAAGCGGCAGGAGTGGGCACGCCGGGGCGCGGCGCGAGGCGCGACCCGGTCGGCGTGGGCCCCGAGAAGGGCGTCGGGGCCGGGGGCGGTGCCGGCGGTG
>SXOM01000428.1 GCA_005776735.1 Pseudomonadota bacterium | reverse complement strand
GGCGACCGGGGCCGGTGCGGCGGGCGCGGCCGGCTCGGCGGCGGGAGGCGGTGCGACGGGTTCGGCGGGCTTGGCGGCTTCTTCGCCCCCACAGGCGATGAGGAACGGGACTGCGAACAGCATGATGGAGCTCCGGTACGGGCAAGTGCGGCAAAACGCCGCCCCCCCGGCTATGCCGCCCCACCCGCCGCCGCGCTCCCCTCGCCTGGGGACAGACCCGGTCAGCAGTCCTCGTCGATCTCCCCGTCGCAGTCTTCGTCGATCCCGTCGTCGCAGATCTCGGTCGCGCCGGGGAAGACGAACCACGCCGCGTCGTCGCAGTCGTCGCACGCGCGGAACCCGTCGTGGTCGGCGTCGGTGCTGCCCACCGACCCGTCGCAGTTGAGGTCTTCGACGTCGTCGCAGGTCTCGGGGGCGCCGGGCCAGGCGGCGGGATCGGCGTCGTCGCAGTCGCCGTCGAGCGCCGTGTACCCGCTGGCGCACACCTCGACGACCACGCTGGGATCGGCCCCGTAGCCGTCGCCGTCCCCGTCGGTCCACAACGCCGAAGCTTCGTCGACCCCGCCGTCGCAGTCGTCGTCGACCGCGTTGCACACCTCGGCGGCGCCGGGATTGACCGCGAGGTCGGCGTCGTCGCAGTCCCCGCCGGTGTGCGTCACGCCCTCGGCGCAGCTCGGGAGGTCATCGTCGCCATACCCGTCGCCGTCGGCGTCCGGGTACAGGGCGGCGCCGTCGTCGATCGCGCCGTTGCAGTCGTTGTCCACCCCATCGCAGCGCTCGGCGGCGCCCGCCCACGCGTCGGGGTCGTCGTCGTCGCAATCGCCGCCCACCGTGACGTCGCCGGGGCTCGCCGCGCAGCGCACCGCGTCGTCGTCGCCGAAGCCGTCGCCATCGGCGTCGGGGTAGAAGCCGACCCCTTCGTCGACCAGGGTGTCGCAATCGTCGTCGACGCCGTTGCAGACCTCGACGCCGCTCCACACGTCGGTCACCTCGGCGGCGAAGTCGTTGCAGTCCCCACGGGCGCCGAAGCAGGTCTCGACGCCGTCGCCGTCGCGGTCGAAGCAGACGATGGCCGAGTCGGACACCGCCGTGTCGCCGAGGCCGAACGGCACACAACAGCCGGAGACCCCGAAACAGACGACGATGGCGGCGACGAACCGGAACACCCGGTCCCTATAGCGCGGGCCCGGGAGGCGTGGACTCCAACGACGAGTCGCGCAACATCGCGGTCGTGAGCCCCTCGCGCCACCACAGGAGCGCGCCGACCAGCGTGATCGGCAAGAACGACACGCCCCAGAAGACGATCGCGAACGCCTGGGCCGGCCCGGGGTCCTGGCCCCACAGCACCAACGTCTTTTCGATCGCGACGTGGAAGACGCCGAAGAAGCCCGGCGCCTGCGGCAACGCCACCGTGAGCGCGATGGCGACGGTCGTGAAGCACGCTGCGGCGAAGGGGAGGTCGATGTCGAACGCGCGCATCAGGGCGTAGATGCTGAGGGAGCCGTTGAGCCAGTGGAGCATCGAGTAGCCGGCGGAGCGCAGGAGCGCCGCCGTGGACCGCACGCTCGAGAGCCCCGCCACGAACCCGTCGAAGAGCACGATCGCCCGGCGTGCGAGCGGGGGCGGGCCCAGGTGGGCGATGCGGTAGAAGAGGGTGCGCGCCCGCTCCTCCTGCGCGGCCAACACCAGGAACGTGCCCAGGCCGAGCACCCCCGCCGCACCGCCCATCGACCCGTACAACTTCAGGTTGGTCACCAGCTCGCCGTGCTGATCGGCGCTGGCGGGGAGGACGGCGAGCATCAGGAGGAAGACGAACAACAGGCCCAGGATGTCGAAGACCCGCTCGATGACCGCCACGGTGAAGAGCGGGAGCACGGGCGTACCCGTCTCCCGGGCGCCGAGCCACGGGCGCGCGAAGTCGCCGGCGCGGAACGGCAACACCACGTTGAGGGCCATACCCACGGTGGTCGCGACGAACAGGCGGCGGTATCGGGCGTGCGGCGCGATCTGCCACAGGAGCTCACGCCAGCGGGCGGCGCGGATGAGGAACTCGGTGAACAACACCACCGCGCTCACGAGCACCCACCCGACCTTGACGCCCGCGAGCGCCCGCCCGAGCGCTCCCCACTCGGCGGTGGCGACGAACCACCAGGTGAAGCCGACGCTGACCACGAGGCCGGGGAGGAGGCGGAAGAGGCGGGAGCGCACGGGAACCCGAGCGTAGCCCGTCGAACCGCCCCACGGGAGGCCGCGTCGGGTTAGCGCGAGCGCCCCCACCGGAGACTCTCATGGCGTACGACGCGGTCGGCCTCGGAAACGCGATCATGGACGCGCTGGTCCGTATCGAGGACGATGGCATCCTCACCGAGCTCGGCCTCACCCGCGGCCAGATGCATCCGGTCGATCACGCCCGCTGGGTCGAAGTCTTCGTCAAGGTGCGGCCGCTCGGCATCGAGTTCCACAGCGGCGGCAGTTGTGCCAACACCATCGCGACCATCGGCCTGTGCGGGGCCGACGTGCTGTACCGCGGTCAGGTCGGCGCCGACGAGTTCGGTACGCGCTACGCACGCTCACTCACCGCGGCGTGCGGCGGGCACGATCTGCACGTGCACCCCGAGCTCCCCACCGGGAAGTGCCTCTCGCTCATCTCCGCGCGCGACGCGGAGCGCACCATGCTCACCGACCTCGGCGCGTCGATCCACCTCGGCGGCCTCGGGGAGGCCGGCGGCCACATCGCCAAGGCCCGGCTCTTCCACACCACCGGGTACAAGTTCCTCGGCGGTCCCGTGCGCGAGACGGCGTTCGCCGCCCTCCAGGTGGCCGAAGCACACAACGTGCCGATCAGCTTCGACGTGGCCGACCCGTTCGTGGCCCACACCATCCGCGCCGACGTCGAGGCGCTGATCAAGGACCACGTGGACATCGCGTTCCTCAACAAGGAGGAGGCGATGATCGTCACCGGCAAGCCGCTCGACGCCGCGATCACCGAGCTCGCGGGGTGGGCCGACACCGTGGTGGTCAAGCTCGGGGGCCAGGGCTCCATCGTCCTGCACGACGGCGAACGGCACGTGGTGCCGGTGTACCCGGTGCACGTGGTCGACACCACGGGCGCCGGCGACACCTACGCGGGCGGGTTCTTGTACGGTTGGCTCCGCGGGCTCCCGCCGGCGCGGTGCGGTGAGCTGGGCTCGCGCATGGCGGCGCTCACCGTGGGCCAGGTCGGTGCGGTGGTGCGCGATCGGGACCACATCGCGGCCGTCAAGGTGATGGTGGGCGTGCCATGAACCTCCCGGTCGAGGTGATCGACGCGGTGCGGCAGGACCGGTGCGTGCTCTTCCTGGGCAACCGCGCGTCGATGGAGGCGGCCGAGCTCGCGGGCCGCGACTACCCCGAGCAGAAAGAGCTCGCGCGCCGCCTGGGCTGGAAAAAGCCCGCCCCCGTCGCAGGAAAAAAGGGGGGGGTGGCGTCGGTGGAGTCAGGAGCCGCGGTGACCGAGGCCGCCCAGGGCCGGGCCGCCCTCGTGGCGACCCTCCAGGCCGCGCTCGGCGCGCCGGGGGCGCCCACCGCGGCCCACCGTGTCGCCGTGCGCCGCTTCCCGTTGGTCTTCACCACCAACTACGACGATCTCGTCGAGCAGGCCGCGGCCGCGGAGGGTGTCGCGCTCGACGTCCTCGGGCGCGCCTCGCCGCTCCCTGCCGTCGAGAAGGGCCGCTGTAGGCTGCTCCACATGCGCGGCGAATTGTCGCGGCCCGACACGCTCCTGTGCACGGCGAACGACCACGCGTCGCGGCCGCTCGGCCCCGAGCTCAAGAAGCAACTCCGGCTCCTCATCCGCAACCAGGTGGTCCTCTTCGTGGGCTACCGACCGGACGAAGAGGAGTTCGAACGCCTCTTCGCCGAGCTGTCCGACGCCTACGGCGGTGAGCTGCCCCGGTGCCACCTCGCCGTGGCCCAGGGCCACATCGACGACTACCTGTGGCAGAAGTGGGTCTGGCGTGGCCTGCTGATGTTCACGGCCGACCCCGTAGAATGTCTGTCGGCGCTGGAGGATCGGCTGGCATGACACGCTACGTCCGGATCGAGGTCAATGGGGTCGAGTACTACGCCCGGGCGGAAGGCCAGGGGTTCCATCTCCTGACCGGCGCGCCGTGGGCGGGCGGGCGGGAGGTGGGCGCGGTCGTCACCAACGGGCGGCTGCTCGCGCCGGTGCTCCCCGGGAAGGTCGTGTGCGTCGGGAGCAACTACCGCGACCACGCGGCCGAGATGGGGAAGCCGGTGCCCACCAAGCCGCGCCTCTTCTTCAAGCCGCCGAGCGCGGTCATCGGCCCGGGAATGCCCATCGAGATTCCGCCCGGCACCACGCGGGTCGACCACGAGGTCGAGCTCGGCGTCGTCATCGCCGCGCGCTGCAAGCGGGCCTGGGCCGAGGACGCCCTGGAGTACGTCTTCGGCTACACCATCTGCAACGACGTCACCGCGCGTGACTTCCAGCAGGAAGACGGCCTCTTCGCCCGCGCCAAGGGCTTCGACAGCTTCCTCCCCGTCGGCCCCCACGTGGTCACCGGGCTCAACCCCGCGCGCCTCGCGGTCGGTTGCGACGTGAACCGGAAGGTGCGCCAACAAGGCAACACCCAGGACCTGGTGTTCCCGGTGGCCGAGCTGATCGCCTACATCAGCCAGATCATGACGCTCGAGCCGGGCGACCTCATCCTCACCGGCACGCCGGCGGGCGTGGGCCCGCTCGCCGCGGGCGACCGCGTCACCGTCAGCGTCGAGGGCATCGGCGCCATGACCAACCCCGTCGTGGATCGCAGCGACCGATGATGTACCCGGTGATCGAGCTCGCCCTGGCGATGGCGGGTGTGGGCGCGATCGGGGCGCTGCTGTCGCAGTTGCGGAAGGCACACCTCGTGCTGCCGGTGGTCCTCGTCGCCGGGCTCGGTGTGGCCGGGTGGTACCGCGCCATCCACGAGGCGTTCGCCCTCGACCTGCTCCTGTACGACGCCCCGTGGCCGCTCGGTCTCGGCCTCGCGGCGTGGGCGGCGGCGGGCGCCTCCGGGTTCGTCCGCGCGCGCAGCTGGCCGGCGGTCGTACTCGGTGCGGCGCTCTTCGGCGACGTGGCCATCACCACCGGGCTTGCGCTCGCGGAGCCCGACGAGGGTCGGCGCGCCCGCCTCGTGCTCGCCGCCAACGGCGCGTCGTTGATGGCGCCGTGGTCGTCGGCCACCACGCTCGCGCTCGGGTGGGGGGGCACCGACGCGGTGCTTCTCGGCCTCGCCCTGGCCGCGCTGGGGTACGTGGGCGGCGGCACCCGCCCGGAGTTCGCGCGCCCGCAGGTCGCCCGCGCGTGGCCCGTCGCCCTCGCCGTGGTGTGGATGGTGCTCCTCACGTGGCTGATGGCGCTCGGGAACGTGCTCGACTTCGTCTCCTACGCGATGGAGGGCCTCCCGCCGCTGCAACCCGGGCGGGCCACCCCCGCGGTCGGGGTGGTCGCCGTGCTCGCCGGCGTCGTGGGCGCCGAACCGCTGAACGCGCTCGTGGCGGAGCACAGCCTCGCGCTCGCGACCACCCTGCGCGGCACCTGGGCCGCCGACGCGCTGCGCATCGGCCTGGTGGTCGGGAGCGGCCTGCCCGCCCTCTTGCTCTCGGGCGGGCGGGTCACGACCGGGCTGCCGCTGTGGGTGGGCCAGGTCCTCCTCGCGCTCGGCTTCCTGGCCTGGCGCTACCATGTCTGACCGCGGCCCCGTCGCGGTCCTCCTCTGCGTCGCGGTGGCCTGCGCACCCCACAAGCCCGACGACCGCGACCCGAACCCCGTCCGGTTCGACGGCACCGTTCCGGTCGCGGGCGCGGTCGCGGCCGACCACGCGCTCGCCAGCGCCGCCGGCGCCGAGGTGCTGCGGGCGGGCGGCAACGCCGTCGACGCCGCCATCGCCGCCGCGCTCGCGAGCGGGGTGGTCAACCCGTCGGGCAGCGGCCTCGGCGGTGGCGGCTTCGTCCTGGTGGTGCCCCCCCGCGGCGAAGCGATGGTCCTGGACTTCCGGGAGGTCGCGCCGGCGGGCGCCACGATGCAGGCGTTCGCCGAAGGCGCTTCGTCCACGCGCACGGGGACCGCCGTGGCGGTGCCGGCCGAGGGGATCGGCCTGGACGAGGTGCATCGCCGCTGGGGGCGCACCCCGCGCGCGGTGATCGCCGCACCGGCCGTGCGGCTGGCCGAGGAGGGGTTCCCCACCGGCGCCCACCTCGCCGCTTCGCTCGAGGCCGCGCCGGACATGCGGGTGCTCTTCGACACCGGGAACCGGCGGCCGGCGCTCGGCCGTGCCCTGCGTGCGTGGGCCGAGCACGGGGGCGAGCCCTTCCGGAGCGGCTGGATCGCCCAGGACTTCGTCGACACCGTGCAGCGCAACGGCGGCACGCTCACCCTGGCCGACCTCGCCGCGTACGCGGTCGAGCCCCGCACGCCGCTCCGCGGGGCGTGGGGCGCGCGCACGGTGATCACGATGCCGCCGCCCTCCTCGGGCGGCGTCGCCCTGCTGCAGCTCGCCGCCACGGTCGGCCCCGACACGAGCCTGCACTGCGAGGTCGAGGCCACCAAGCATGCGATGGCCGACCGCGCCGCGTGGGGCGGCGACCCGCGCTTCGCGAACGTCCCGGTGGCGTCGCTCCTGGCACCCTCGCGGGTCGCCGCGGTGGTGGCCGACTGCGGGAGCCACACCTTCGCGCCCGACCACTACGGCGCGCGGGTCACTCCCGACGACCACGGCACGCTCCACATCAGCGCGATGGACGCCGAAGGGTGGGCGGTCGCGCTCACCACGACGGTCAACACGAGCTTCGGGAGCCACCTCGTCGCGCCGCAGAGCGGCATCGTGCTCAACGACGAGATGGACGACTTCGCCACCCGGCTCGGCACCCCCAACGCCTTTGGCCTGGTGCAGGGCGACCAGAACCGGGTCCGCCCCGGCGCGCGCCCCCTCTCGTCGATGACGCCGACGGTCGTGCTCGACGCGGCGGGCCGCCCGGAGCTCACCCTCGGCGGGAGCGGCGGCCCGTTCATCATCACCGCGACGTGGCAGGTCATGCGGTCGGTGCTCGAAGCGGGGAAGACGCCCGACGAGGCGGTGGGGGCGCCGCGGTGGCACCACCAGTGGCAGCCGGACGCGGTGCTGGCCGAAGCGGGCGTGCCCACCGAAGCGCTGCGCGCGGCGGGCCACGACGTCCGCCTGGTCGAGCGGCCGTTCTCCGCCGTGCAGGTCGTCCAGGCGGCGGCCGGGGGCTTCCGCGCCGCGAGCGACCCCCGCAAGCACGGCGCACCCGCGTTCTCCGCGGGTCCGACGGCGCGTTAGGCCCGGCCGATGGAAGTGATCCCGCTCATCGTCCTCCCGCACGGCGAGGGGCTGCCGCTCCCGACACGCGCCACGGCGGGCGCCGCCGGGTTCGACCTGCGGGCCGCCGTCGAGAACCCGGTCACGCTCGGGCCGGGGCAGCGGGCCTTGGTCCCCACGGGCGTCGCGCTCGCGATCCCGGAGGGCTGGGAGGGGCAGGTGCGGCCGCGCTCCGGCCTCGCGTTGGCCCACGGCATCACGCTCATCAACGCGCCCGGAACGATCGACAGCGACTACCGGGGCGAGGTCCTCGTGCCACTGGTCAACCACGGCGACGCGGCGTTCGTCGTCCAGCGGGGCGAGCGCATCGCGCAGATCGTCTTCCAACAACTGCCGTGGGTCGAGCTCGCCCGCGTCGCGCGGCTGCCGCCCTCGTCGGGGCGGGGCACCGGCGGGTTCGGCTCGACGGGGAGCTCCTGATGGTCGATACCGAGCTGGTCGCCGCCCTGCACGACTTCGGGGTCGATCCCGAGTCGCGCGATGCGCTGGTGCTCTTGCCCGTGGTGTGGGTCGCGTGGGCCGACGGCACGCTCGACCCGCAGGAGCGCGAGCTGATCCTCCGGCTCGCCCGCGAGCGGGTGCACCTCGGCCCGCAGGGCGCGCGCGTCCTCGAAAACTGGCTGTCGTTCGTGCCCGAGCGGGCCCGTGTCGAGCGGGCGGCGGCGCTGTTGGTCGCGCTCGACATGCGCGCCCGCACCGGGGCCCACGGCGACATCGTCGACTTCTGCCACCAGGTCGCCACCGCGGCCGGCGGCCTCTTCGGGCGGGTCAGCGCGCCGGAGCGCGAAGCGATGGAGGGCCTGGCCCGCTCGTTGGCGGTCGAGCCCCACCTCGCGTTCGACACGCTCCGCGCCCGCCTCGTCGTCGAGGCGCACAGCCCGGTCGAAGAGGGGTGGTTCGACGAAGAGACCACCAACCCGCTCGGCGGCCTCCGCGCCCGCCCCTCCGAGGTGCCGGCGCCAAGCCCCTACGGCCCCGCCGGAGTGGCGTGGACCGACGCCGGCGGGTCCGGCCACGTCGTGCTCGCCGAGCGGATCACGGTGGGTCGCGGCCGCGGGGTCGACCTGCAGCTCTCCACCGACGGGCAGCTCTCCCGCGCCCACGCGGTGTTCGAACGCCGCGACGACGGGGTCTACCTCGTCGACCTCGGCTCGCTCAACGGCAGCTTCGTCAACGGCGAGCGGGTCAAGGAACGGCGGCTCTTCGGTGGCGAGGTCGTGCGCCTCGGGGAGACGCAGCTGCGCTACCGGCACTGAGCCGCGTTCACGCGGTGAGCGACACCGGAAAGCCCAGCTTCTGGGAGAACCCGGCGGTCAGGACGGCCGCGAGCGGCTCGCGGCTGTCCCGCTCGAGCCACGTCCCCTCCCGCCGGTCGAAGTGCCACGCCCGCGAGAACGCGCTGAGCCACAGCTCGCGGGTGGGCACCTGCTGGCTGAGCACGAAGACCCCTCCCGCTTCGAACTCGACGGTGAGGACGCCGTCGCTGAGCTTCCAGTCGACCTCGTCGCTGTCGACCGCGTCGAGCTGCCGTCCCAGGGAGTCGAGGGTGGTGGCGACCGCGGCGCGGAATTCGGACTCGGGCATCATGTCGACCGGGTAACCCGCGGCCGCGCGCCGGCCCCCGGCCGCTCGACGCGGCCGGTCGCGGCGCGCCGCCCAGGATCGGTTAGGCCGCGGCGCCATGTTCGACACCCTCTCGCGCGGTTTCCGCAACGCCCGGCTCAAGCTCCAAGGCAAAACCGAGCTCTCCGAGGAGAGCGTCTCCGACGCCCTCCGCGATGTCCGCGTCTCGCTGCTCGAAGCCGACGTCAGCCTCGACGTCGCCAAGGACTTCCTCGCGCGCGTGAAGGAGCGCAGCCTCGGCCAGGTCGTCACCCTCAAGGTGAAGGGTCAGCCGTTCCAGGTCACGCCCGCCGACCACTTCATCAAGTCCTGCTACGACGAGCTCGAGGCCCTCATGGGCCCGGTCGACAACACGTTGGCGCTCGACGGCAAGCCCGCGCTCATCATGATGGTGGGCCTCCAGGGCTCCGGAAAGACCACGACCGCCGGCAAGCTCGCCCGCCGCCTCGTGGGCATGGGCCGCAAGCCGATGCTCGTCGCCGCCGACGTGTACCGGCCCGCCGCCGTCGATCAGCTCACCACGCTCGGCCGCAAGCTCAACGTGCCGGTCTTCTCGATCAAGGGCATGAACCCGGTGCAGTTGTGCACCACCGCGGTCACGCAGGCGCGCAACGTGGGCCGCGACGTCGTGATCTTCGACACCGCCGGTCGCCTCGCGCTCGACGAGACGCTGATGGTCGAGCTCGAGCAGATCAAGGAAAAGACCCAACCGCAGAACATCCTCTTCGTCTGCGACGCGATGATCGGCCAGGACGCGGTCCGCACGGCGGCCGAGTTCGATCGGCGTCTCGGCTTCTCGGGCTTTGTCCTCACCAAGCTCGATGGCGACGCCCGCGGCGGCGCGGCGCTCTCCATCAAGGCGGTCACCGGCAAGCCGGTCAAGTTCGTCGGAATGGGCGAAGGCCTCGACAAGCTCGAGGACTTCCGGCCCCAGGGCCTCGCCAGCCGCATCCTCGGTTTCGGCGACGTGGTCGGGCTCATGTCCGACTTCGAGAAGGTCATCGACAAGGACAAGGCCGAGGCCGACGCGGAGAAGATGCTCCGCGGCCAGTTCACCTACGACGACTTCCAGGCGCAGCTCAAGATGATCAAGTCCATGGGCTCGCTCAAGGACGTCATGGGCAAGCTCCCGTTCATGGACGAGGTCATGCAGCAGGTGCCGGCCGAAGCGCTCGACGACTACGAGTTGGTCAAGGTCGAGGCGGTCATCCAGTCGATGACGCACCAGGAGCGTCGCAACCCGGACCTCCTCGACGCGTCCCGCTTCGAGCGCCTCGCCCGCGGTTCGGGCCGCCCGCTGAAGGAGGTCAAGGAGCTCCACGACCGCTTCAAGATGACGCGCGAGATGATGAAGGAGGTGGGCTCCATGACGGGCCTGCTCTCCGGCAAGCTCAACCCGCGCGCCATCCAGCAGCGCATCGCGGACTACGCGCAGCGCACCGGCATGGAGCTCCCCGGGATGCAGGCGGCGGGCCCCAAGGCCATCGGCATGAACGCCGCCGACCTCGCGACGCGCCGCAAGAAGGCCAAGGAAGCCAAGAAGGCGCGCAAGAAGCAGCGTCGTTAGCCCGAGGGGCGTGGTCGGGGCGATGCGCCGCGACCGGCCTCGGCGAGCCGCCGGGGCCTGGCGCGCATCGCGGCGCCCGTCACGGCATCGCCGGCACGGTCGTGCGCCACTCCCCGGCGTGCACCTCGCCGGCGCCGGTGTGGCGCCACGCGCCCCCGGCGGCGCGGGTCCCGGCGTCCACGCGGTACTCCAGCCCGACCTCCGGGGAACGACCGCCGAGGGTCGGCGCCCGGTCGGCGCGCCCGAGCGCCCACACGAGTTCGCCCACGCGGCCCGCCGCGAAGTCGCCGTCGGTGGGCACCAGCGCCCCGGGGAGCGGCAGCCGATCGGGCAGCCACGCCGGCGGGCCCGCCACGAAGGTCGAGGGCGCCTCCACCTTCACCGAGACCGGCGGCGACTCGGCCCGCGACGCGGTGGGCGCGGTGACCTCGACGGCGAAGCGCAGGACCGCGTCGCAGGGGGCGACCGCGCGCAGGTGCACGTCCAGGCGCCGCAGGAGCACCCCCGCCTCCTCGTGGCGATCCTCCACGACCCGGTCCAGCACGAGGCAACCGGGCGCGGCGCCTTCCCGCACGAGGTCGAGCTGGACCGTCTGGGCGCTCACGAGCTCGACCTGCACGAGCACGTCACTCCCCAGGAAGACGGCGCCGTCCGGCCCTTGCGTGCGCGCCAGGACCGGCCCCGCGGGGAGGACGTCCGCGAACGCGGGCGTGCCGAGCACTCCCGCGAAGTCGGGGTCGATCGCGGCTTCGAACGGGGAGCGCACGCCGAGCTTCAGCGCACGCCGGAGGTCGCCGGCCGCCGCATCCGCCTGCCCGAGCCGCAGGCGCCACGCCGCGCGGTTGTACCAGGCGAGTCCGGCGTCGGGGTGGGTGCGCAACACCTCGGTCGCCAACGCCTCGGCGGCGGCCACGTCTCCCGAGGCGGCGCGGGCGCGCGCCTCCCACAACGCGAGCACCGGGCTCTGGGGGTCGCCGGCGCGGGCGGCCGCGAAGGCTTCGATCGCCTCGGCGTGCCGCCCGGCGTCGAGCGCCGCGGCCCCGCGGGTGTACTCGTCCCGCGCCCGCACCAGCGGAGCGAGCTCGGGGTCGGCGCACGCCAGCCAGAAGAGGAGCGTCAACCCGGCACCGCGATGAGCGCGAGCTGGCGTTCGGCGTCGCCCGCGCGGTGCGACCACCACCGCCCCCCGCACCGTGTACACCCCCCGACCACCTCGACGACGACCCCCTCCGACGCGAGGATGGCCCGGTTGGCCTCGGCGAGGTCGACGCGCCGCCCGTCCAGCCACGTGCGGCCGGGCGCCACCGCGGCCACCCCCGCGATCACCTCGTCCCCCACGGTGTAGCAGCACCCGCGGATCGACGGGCCGACCGCCGCACGGAGCGGCGCGCCCGGGACGCGGCTGCGGAGCTCACCGATCGCGGCGCGCACGATGTCCGCGGCGGTGCCCCGCCACCCGGCGTGTACCGCGGCGACGGCGCGACCGTCGGCCGCACACAGGAGCACGGGCACGCAGTCCGCGACGCGGACCCCGATCCAGCGCGCCGGGCGCGTGGCCACCAGCGCGTCGGCCTCGACCAACACGTCGGGATCGAGCTTGTCGGCGTCGACCACGCGCTGGCCGTGCACCTGGGACACGGTTCGGATGGGACCCGCGACCCCCAACGTCGCCGACACCGCCGCGAGCGCCGCCGCCTGGGTGCGGCGGAGGTCGCCCTGGGCGCGCCCGGTGAAGGCGTGCGGCACCGCTCCCAACAGGCCCGATCGAAGCATCCGACCGCTTATCGGAGCGTGCTACGTTGTGCGGGATGAGCCTGCTCCTCCTGTCCCTGGCGTGCACCACCGACACCGCCGACACCGGCGATGGCGCGGTGGCCGACTACCGGCTCACCCTGCAGCCGGTGGTGCCGCTCGACGTCAACCCGTTCGACGGTGTCGACCGGATCGACCTGGTGCTCGACTCCGGCGTGGGCGAACCCCTGCGCGTCACGCTCGACGCGCCCGCCTCCGGCGACAGCGCGCTCGCCGAGCGTCTCCCCGCGCTCGAGGGCGTGCGCGTCGTCGTCGAGGGCTACGCCGACGGCGAGCTGGTGGCCTGGGGGCGGTCGGCTCCGGTCACCGTCACCGAGGGCGAGGTCGCGGTCAACGTCTTCGTGACCCGGCCCGACGCGGTGGTGCGCCTGGGCGGCCTGCCCGAGACCGCGGCCCAGGGGCAGGGCCTCGCCCTCGGCGCCGGTCGTTTCTTGTACGTCGGCGGCGCGTCGATGAAGAACGGCCGGTACAAGGGACTCGACACCCTCTCGATCCTCGACCTCGAAGCGCCCGAGGCCCAGCTCACGTTCGCCCCGGTGGGCACGATGCCGGCGTATGTCGACACCAACGGCGACGAAGAGACCGCGCGTTGGGGCTTCAGCATGACCCGCCTCACCGCGGGCGACGCGGGCAAGTACCTCCTCGTCGGCGGCGGCACGTCCGACGGGTACTCCGACGCGTCGGTCCTCACCGCCGACGCACGCCTCTTCGATCCCGAGACCCTCACCTTCGAAGATTCGCTCCCCGACAAGGACACGTTGTACACGGCGCGCACGCGGCACGCGGCCATCCTCAACCAGGACGGCGCGGTGGTGGTGTGGGGCGGGTTCGGCGGGGCCGACGATCGGCACTTCGTCGCGCTGCCCGACGGCGAGATCTACGACCCGAGCGCGCGTGCCTTCACCAAGATCGAGGCGATCTCCTCGGGGAGCGAGTACGTCTCCGGCTCGGTCGGCGTCGCCCTCGCCGACCTCGGGAGCGACGGCACGTTGGTCGCCGGTGGCATCCGCACCGTCGACGGCGACACCGCAACGGAGTGGACGCCCACCGACGTCAGCCTGCGCGTGTCGCTCCGCGGCGACACCACCGAGGTCTCGGGGTTCGGCGCCGTCGCGGCGCACGCCATGGTCACCCTGCCCGACGGCGACGTCCTGTCCTTCGGCGGCGTCAGCATCGCGGGCCAGGTCGGGTTCGACGGCACCGCACCGGCCACCGACAAGGTCTACAAGTACGACCGGGGCGCCGCGAGTTGGAGCCAGATCGGTCGGATGGAGCTTGCGCGCGCCGGTCACCGCGCGGTGCTGCTGGACGAAGATCACATCCTGATCGCCGGCGGCGCGTCGTCGTGGGGCCCGCTGGAGTTCGAAGACGGCGCGCTGTCGTGTGTGGAGCTGTGGGACATCCCCAACGAGACCGCGACGATGGTCGGCAGTTGCGACGAGTCGGACGACGCCGCCGGCCTGCCGGGCCGCGCCCAGGAGCCCGCGCTGTTTCACGACCCCGACTGGGGCGTACTCGTCGCCGGCGGGTTCGACGGCAGCAACGGCGTGGTCGGAACCGCCGGCCTCTACACGCCCGCGCCGGACTGAAGCCCACACAGCGCGAGGCACCACCCCAGGCCGCGTGCGAGGTCGGGCACCTGGAGGTCGGGCCGCGCGAGCGTGAGCGCCTCGGGCGTCGAGAAGCCGGTTTCGACCACGACCACGCGCGCGCCGCCCGCGCGCGCGCAACGGATGTCGGCCACCGTGTCGCCGATCACGACCACCTCGCCGACCTCCAGCCCTCGCGCTTCGGCGCGCGCGCGCGCGGCCGGGACCAGGCCGTCGCGGTCGACGGCGTCCTCCGAGTACACCCCCCACTCGAATCGCGCTGCGAGGCCGGCGGCAGCGAGCTTCTCGTGGGCGCCCGCCACCCAGTTCCCCGTCAAGAGCGCCACATGGGCGCGCCCCTCCACCGCGTCGAGCAGCGCCTCGACCCCGGGGAGCACCTCGGTGCGGGTGGGGTCCGCCAACCGGCGGCGTAGCGCGACGAGGTACCGCTCACGGAGCGCGGGGGTGTGCTGCGCTTGCCACACCACCCCGAACCGCGCCGCCACGTCGCGGCAGATCACGTCGTCCGTGGCGCCGGCGACGTGCACCCCCTCGGTCGCGGCGGGCCAACCGTACCGGTCCAGGAACGCCTCGTCGAGCGCCTCCCGGCCCGCGCCCCGGGTGCGAAGCAGCGTTCCGTCGATGTCGAGGGCGAGGAGCGGGAGCATCCCGCCATGTACCCTGGCCCACCCACGCACAACGGAACCTCCCACCCGCGGCGTTGTCCGCTACACTGGAGGCATGGCGCGCGTGCGCATCTGGCACCCTGACTACCCACCGAGCTGGACCGAGCGCCTGCTCGACCTGTTCCACGGCGTCGTGCCCGAGCCCGCCCCCGTCGGCGTCGACCTCTCGCTGATGGCGGCCCACGAGAAGCGGATCGTCCGGGAGTTCCTCGACGGGTGCGGGCCCGTGGTGCTGCTCGGACACGAGATGGTCAAGGCCGACTCGAGCTGGGAGCTCCCCGAAGACCCCGTCGCCCGGCGCACCGCCGCCGAGTCACTCGCGCTCCGCCTCCGCTTCGGGCAGGTTCACCCGGGCGAGCTGCGGGTGCCGATGCCGGCGCGGTGGTTCGAGTTCCTCGAGCGCCCCGGCGGCGGCACCCGCTGCCTCTTGCGCCTGGTCGACGGCCCCTCCCCCCACCTGCGCAGCTTCTTGGCGGTCAACCTCGGCCCCGACCGCCGCGGCCCGTGGACCGAGGTCGCGGTCGGCGGCTGAGGTCGGCGGCGGGCACCGACGGGCGTTGCGCCTGCCGACGCTCGGCCCGGCACCACCGGTCGATGGCGCCCGGGTCAGGGACGGTCGCTCCACGCCGAGAGGACCCGGGCCGGCACCCACGCGTCCACCGGCTCGCCCGCGGCGAGTCGGCGTCGGACCTCGGTGCTCGACAGATCGGGGAACGCCGGTGCGTCGAGGCCCGGCCGCGCGCCACGCCCCACGACGATCGGAGAATATACCTTCTCGATCCTTGACCATTGGTGCCAACTCGCCCGCTGCTCCCACGCGTCGGCCCCGAGGACCAGCCGGAACTCGACGTCGGCGTGGCGCGCGGCGAGCGCATCGAGCGTACGCACGGTGTAGGAGGGAACCGGAAGTTCAGCCTCGATCCTGCATACTGAGGCCCACCCGCCCAACAACGCCGCCAGCTCCTCGCAGGCCGCGGCGCGGGCCGACCACGGCGCGAGCGACTTGTCGAAGGCATGCTGCAACGTGGGCGTGAACCACACCTCGTCGGCCCGATCCGCCCAACGCACCCAGGCCGCCACCATCGCGTGCCCGAGGTGCGGGGGGTTGAAGCTGCCTCCGAACACCGCGACGCGCACCCGCCCTCCTGGCCCGGGACGGTGGCCGCACCGCCCGTGATAACGTAGCCGACCTGTGATCCGGCTCTACCACATCGCCAAGAGCTACGGCGACCGCGACGCCCTCCGCGACGTGTCGCTGCACGTCGAGAAGGGCGAGATGGTCTACATCACCGGCCCCTCCGGCGCGGGAAAGTCCACGATGCTCAAGCTCCTGTACGGGGCGGAGCGGCCCTCCTCGGGCAAGATGCTGATCGGCGGGGCCGACGTCAGCAAGATGGACCATCGGCAGCTCCCCGCGCTCCGCCGGAACATGGGCGTGGTCTTCCAGGACTTCAAGCTGCTCCCGGCGCGCACCGTCGCCCAGAACGTCGCGATGGCGCTCGAGGTCATCGCCGCTCCCGACGAGGCCATCCGCCGCCGGGTGCCCGCGGTGCTCAACATCGTCGGCCTCAAGGGCCGCGAGGACGACCCGGCGGGCGTCCTCAGCGGCGGCGAGAAGCAGCGCGTGG
>SXOM01000427.1 GCA_005776735.1 Pseudomonadota bacterium | reverse complement strand
GGCCCCGAGCAGCGCCCGCACACACGGCAACACCACCTCCTCGACCGCGCGCCGGCGGGCGGTGTCCGCGTCGGCGTGGCGGATTCGCCCGTGGGCCTGCAACAGCGCGTCGTCAGCGCCCTCGGTCACCTGCGTGAGGCGCACACCGTACTCCAACAGCGCCGCGACCTCGAGCTCCACCGCGGCCCGCGCGGCGGCCCCCCCTCGCCGGACGAGCCACCCGAGCGTGCGCCACGCGAGCTCGGCGTGGCGGGCCTCGTCGTGGGCCACGACCTCCAAGAGTGCGCGCGCCGCGGGGTCGGTCGCCCGTGCCGCCGCCCGGGCGCTGAGCAAGGCCACGACCGTCTCGCCGACGCAGCCCTCGCGGAAGGTCCCGGCCGCGAGGCGGGCCAGGTCGGTCTCCAGCGCCACCGCGGCGCCCAGCGGGAACGCCCCGGGGGCGACGGGGTGTCCCGCGTAGCGTTCGGCCAACGCGAAGCTGAGCCGCGCGTGGCGCACTTCGTCGGCGGCCGCCGCCTGTACGGCGGCCACGAGGTCGGCCGGGGCGCCGACCGCCATGAGCTCCAGCGTGGTGCGCGCGAACGCCGCCACGCTGGCGTGTTCCACCAACGCATCCTCGGTCCACGCCTGGGCGAGCACGGCGCGGGTGTGCACGTCGAGCCCGTCGAGCTCGGGCCGGCGCCCGCGCGCCCAACCGCTGCGGATCGCGGCCGGGGCGGTCTTCATGCCGCCTTCGTCGATGTACGGGCGGCCGACGACGCAGGTGCTCAGCACATCCTCGCTGGCCAGCACCGGGTAGCAGCACTCGGGGTTGACCGCGCCGGCGGTGTCCCACGGGCTGTCCCCGAGCCGCGCGGTTCCCGGACCCGTGACCGCGTGCACGGTGTAGCCGCAGTGGTCGCCGAGGAGGGACTCGGCGGCCTCGGCCTCGGTGGGGCAGGCGGCGTCGACGTCCTCGACGGAGAAACACTCCGTCGACGCGGTGCCGCACGCGGCCAGGGGCAAGAGGCCCAGGGCCACGAGGTACCGCCGGCGAAGTTGGTCGGGGGAGAGGAGGTTCATCGGCGCTCCGGCGTGCCCAGTGGAGGATAGCCCGAGCTGTCCCCGCCCGCGACGCCCGTAGCGCCGCCCACTGTGAGGCGGCGCGCCCCCCGGCTACGCTCGCCCGGTGCGCCTGAACCCCCGCCTCACGGCCCTCCCCACCTACCCGACCGTGGTCCTCGATCGGAAGCGCGACGCGCTCCACGCCGCGGGCCTCCCGGTCTACGACTTCGGTACGGGCGACCCGATCGAGCCCACGCCGCGCTTCATCCGGGACGCGCTGACCCCCGCCATCGCCGACAACTGTCGGTACCCGACCGTGCTCGGCGGCCCCGCCGTCCGCGAAGCGTTCGCCGGCTGGGTGTGGCGTCGGTTCGGGGTGACGCTCGACCCGAGCACCCAGGTCCTGCCGAGCTCCGGGAGCAAGGAGGCGGTCTTTCACCTGCCGCTCTTGGTGATCGACCCCGACGCGGCCGACCGCGGCGTGGTCTTCCCCGACCCGGGCTACAGCGTGTACTACCGCGGCACCGTGCTGGCCGGCGGCGACCCGCTGCCCCAGAAGTTGGCGGGAGACTTCCACCAGCGCGTGTGGGAGCTGCCGGCCGAGGTGCTGCGCCGCACGCGGATGGTGTGGATCAACTCGCCGCACAACCCGTCGGGCGCGGTGCTGAGCCGCGACGAGCTGCGCCGCACCTGGGAGGTGTGTCGCGAGTACGACATCTTGTTGGTCTCCGACGAGTGCTACGCCGACACCTGGTTCGACGCCCCACCGGCCAGCGTGCTGGAGGTCGCCACCGAGGGGGTGCTCGCCATCTTCTCGCTGTCCAAGCGCAGCGGGATGACCGGCTACCGCACGGGCATGATCGCGGGGGATCCGCGGTGGATGACGCGGCTGCGCGAGCTCCGGGCCAACCCGGGCCTCGCCCCGCAGGACTTCGTGAACGCGGCGGCGGCCGCCGCCTGGAACGACGACCACCACGCGGACGTGCGCCGCCACGGCTTCAAGGAGAAGCGGGACGTGCTCGTGGCCTTCCTCCGCGAGGCCGGGCTCGAGGTCGTCGCGAGCGAAGCGAGCTTCTACCTGTGGGTACGCGTGCCGCGCGGTCACGACGGCCAGAGCTACGCCGAGAAGCTGTTGGAGGTCGGAATCCTCACCCATCCCGGGCGCGCCTTCGCGGTCACCGACGCGGGCGACGAATACGTGCGCCTGGCGTTGGTTCCCGACGTGGAGACCTGCCGCCGGGCTACGGACGCGTGGCGGGAGGTGCTCTGATGTCGGTCACCACGTGGGTTCAGCTCGGGATGATCCTCTTCGGTCTCGGCATGGGGTTCGTCGTCCCGCGCGGCGGCAAGCCGCTCCCGCTGGTGAGCAAGGACAGCATCATCAACGTGCTCACGGGCGCGCTCTTGTGGCCGATCCGCCTCGGGCTCACGCTGGCGGGCGTCACGCTCGCGCAGGGCAGTGACGCGGGGCTGGCCGGCGTCGTACACCTCGGCACGTTCGGGCACCCGGCGGCGCAGTTCGCGTTCGTCTTCCTGCTCTTGGACCTCGCGAAGTACTGGCTGCACCGGGCCGACCACCGCATTCCGTGGTTGTGGTCGTTCCACCGGGTGCACCACAGCACCGAGAACATCGACGCCACCGCCGGCCTGCGGATGCACGTCGTCGACTTCCTGCAGCTCACCGCCGCGCCGATCGTGCTCTTCGGCCTGTTGTTCGACGTGTCGCAATTCGCGGCATGGGTGCTCCCGGCCGCGCTGTGTGTCGGCATCGTCGCGGACGCGTTCTCGCACATGCACGTCGAGTACCCGATGTCCAACCCCGTGCTGCGCGGGCTGGTCTACGTGTTCAACAACCCGCTGTTCCACGGCTGGCACCACACCCGCGACGCGGTCCTGTGCGACGGCAACTACGCCAACGCGCTCCCGGTGTGGGACGTGATCTTCGGCTCGAACGTCACCCGCGACCAGCCGCCCGCGCTGTACGGCATCGACGGCGATCAGCGGCTGCAGAACGACGTCCTCGGGCTGCAGATGTTGCGACCGGCGGCGAAGTAGCGCGCCGCGTCGCGGAGGGCGTGGCACGGAGCGGCGCCGCCGCTTCCCGCCGACGCTACTTCGTCCCGCACCCGTAGCCGAGGAGCACCTCGCGCCCGACCTCGAGCACGCCGTCGCCGTAGGTGTCCTCGGTCGAGGCGGCCTGGCGCCCGCGCGCGTCGTACGTCCAGGTCTTGATGTAGTCGATCGCGCCGTCGCCGGCCCAGTCCACGCTGTTGTAGGTCACGTTCCCCGCGGTGTCGTAGAGGCCCACGACGTCCCAGGTCCCGTCGGCGTTCACGTCCTGCCGGTTCGCCGTGTTCACCTCGCCGACGTACTCGTACTCGGAGAAGGTGACGTAGGTGCCGTCGAGGGACATGCGGCTGGTCAACGTCCGCCCCTCGACGTCGTAGGTGTACTCGTAGGCGGTCACGTCGACGCCGTCGGCGTACTGGTCGTAGGTCTGGCCGACGGCCCAGTCGCCGTCCCACACGTAGGTGTACCGGTAGTCCACCGAGCCGTCGTCCAGCGCGTCGTAGTCGACCTGGTCGTAGTTGTCGTCCGCGTCGGTGTAGGTGTAGGTGCGGCGCGAGGGGTAGGACCCGCCCGCCACGACCTCGAGCATCAGCCGCTCGCCTTCCCAGGTGTAGGTCCCCACGGTCTCGAAGACCCCGTCGCCATCGGCATCGGTGGTGTACCCGAGGACGTGGTCCCCGTCGTAGGTGTACCAGGACTCCTGCTCGGGCGCGCCGTCCCCGTCCTCGTCGGACCAGTAGGGGGTGTAGTTGCCGTCGGCGTCGTACTCCTGGCGCTGCTCCTGGTCGTAGACGCCGTCGTAGTCGTAGTCGGCCCAGTACCCGGCGTAGCGCCCGTCCACGTACACGTAGCCGTACGCGTAGTTCCACACGCCGTCCCCGTCGGTGTCGAGACGAGCCTCGACGATGTACCCGTCGGCGTCGCGGTCGTACTCGACGCGGTAGCTGGGGTTCACCCCGTCGGTCGAGTGCTCCTCGGCGCTGAACAGGCCGTCCTGGTACTCCCGGCGCTGGTAGCTCTCCAGCGTGCCATCCTCGTTGCCGTCGCGTCCGTACAGGGTCAGGTGGTCGTCGGCGTCGTACCCGTACCAGTACCCGCCCGAGGCGGGCACACCGTTGATCGTCACGTCGTCCATGAACCCAACACTGGGCAGGCCCTCGTCGACCAGCGCATCGCAGTCCTGGTCGACCCCGTCGCACGTCTCGGTCGCCCCCGGGAACACGGCAGGGTCGGTGTCGTCGCAGTCGAGGTCCGCGCCCACGCCGTCGCCGTCGGCGTCGTCGTCCCCCCCGGTGTCGGTGTCGCCGGTCTCGGTGTCGCCCGTGTCGGTGTCGGTGTCGCCGGTGTCGGTGTCGACCGCGGTGTCGGTGTCGACCGCGTCGCCGGAGTCGGTCGGGGTCTCGGTGGAGCAGGCGAGGGCGAAGAAGAGGAGCATCGGGGTTCCCGGGGTTGCCTGCACTGTAGCGACAAGCCACGCCGGCCGGACCCTTCACCCATCTCACACCGGCGAGCTACGTTGGCGACGCTCCCGGACCCACCCTGACCTCCCCGCTGCACCCGTAGATGGCCCTCCGCCTCGGCGCCGTCCTCGTGCTCACCGTCGCCTGCCTCGCGTGGGTGCTCTGGGGGGTCGACTACGACGAGGCCATCGCCGGGCTCGGGCGCTTCCGGTGGGGGCTCGTGCTCCCGATCTGCAGTTTGTACCTGGCGGCACACGGGCTGCGCGCCCAGCGCTTCCGGTTGCTCTTGCCGGACAACGCCGCGCGCGGCGGGCCGCTGGACTACCGCGCGAGCTTCTCCAGCTTGTCCATCGGCTACCTCGCGTTGCACGTCTTTCCGTTCCGGCTCGGAGAGCTCGTACGCCCGTACCTCGTGCGGGAGCAGCGCGGCGTCGCCTTCGGCGACTCGTTGGCGGTGGTGGTCATGGAGCGCATCCTCGACGTGTTGATGCTGCTCGCGATGATCCTCGGCACCAGCCTGTTCGTGCCCCTCCCCACCCGCCTGGAGGTCGGCGGCACCGACATCCTCGCCCTCGCCCAGCGGGCCGCCGGCGTGGTGGCGCTCGGCGGCACCGTGGCGCTCGGCGTGGTGTGGGCGGCCGGGCCCGAGGTGGCGCGCCGCATCGCGACGCTGCCCTTCGGGGGTCGCGTGGCGCCGCTGGTGGTGCGCTTCCACGGCGCGGTGGCGGGGCTCGTGGCCCGGCCGGCGGCCGCAATGCAGGCGACGCTGCTCAGCGTCGGCATCTGGGTGCTCACCCTCTTCGCGGTCCAGCTCCAGCTCGTCGCGACCCCCGGCCTCCCGACCGACTTCGGTGCGGCATTGGCCACGTGGACCGCCACGCTCTCCGGGATGGCCGTGCTCCCCACGCCCGGCTTCTTCGGCGGGTTCGAGGCGGCGTGCACGGCGGCCCTCCAGCTCCTCGGCGCGCCGCGGTCGGCGGCGGCCCCCTTCGCCATCCTGCTCCACCTCGTGCAGTTCGGCTTCACCATCGTGCTCGGGGTAGGCTTCCTCGCCTGGGAAGGACTCAGCCTGCGCGAGGTGGTCGCGCAGAGCCAGCGCGGCGACACGCCGGGATAGCCCCGGCCGATGTCCACCCCGCTGCCCGAGGCCTTGCGCCTGGTGCCCGACGGCACCGCCCACCACGGTGTGCTCGCCCCCGATTGGGCCCAGGGCCGCGCCGCGTTCGGCGGCATCGTCGCCGCGTGGGGCGTCACCGCGCTTCGGGCCGACGTGCCCTCCGACCGGCCGCTCCGGTCGGTCCTGGTGAGCTTCGTCGCCCCGTTGGCGCCGGGCCCGTTCCGCGTCCAGCCCCGGGTTCTGCGCGCCGGCCGGGCCGCCACCCAGGCCGAAGCACGGCTCCTCACCGGCGACACCGAGATCGCCGTGCTCGTGGCGAGCTTCGGGGCGTCACGCCCCACCCGCCTCCGCTGGCCCGGTCCGCCCGCACCGGCGTGGCCCGGACGCGACGACCGGCCGAGCATGCCCTACGTCGAGGGGCTCACCCCGGCGTTCACCCGACACTTCGAGTACCGATGGGCCCACGGCGACCTCCCGTACAGCGGGGGCGAGAGCGCCGCGCTCGGGGGCTGGGTGCGGCCCCGCGAACCGGGCCCGCTCGACGAGCTGCGCACGCTGTTGTTGCTCGACGCGTGGCCGGCGCCGTTCATCGGCCGCGCCCAAGGCCACGTGCCGATGAGCACGCTCACCTGGCTCGCCAACTTCGTATCGCCCCCCGCCGGCGAAGGGTGGTGCACCTACGACGCGGCCACCGTGGCCGCCGACGACGGGTACGCCGACTTCGACGCGAAGTTGTGGGGCCCCGACGGCGCGCTGGTGGCGACGTCACGGCAGTGCGTCGTGGAGTTCTCGGGGTAGTTGGGGTCCGCGCCGCGACCGTCCCGAAGGCGGCAGGGGCCGGCGCGCGGCCCGGCGTCAGGGCGAACCTCACGAATCCCCGCGCACCGCGGCGCGCCGCGCGGACACCCCCGCCGCTCGACGCGGCCGGTCGCGGCGCGGCGCCCGCCTCGCAATCGAAGCGACACTGGGGCGAATCCCTCGGCCGGCGGTTGCATCCCCGGCACGCGGCGTCGGCTACTTGGACGGCCGCTGGACTCGTTCCCGCGGGCGGACCCCCACAATCCCCCCCTCGGAGCAGCCGTGTTCCACGCCCCACGCATCGGCAAGGTGGACTTCCACCTGCACTCGCACGCCTCCAACGTCACCGACTACTACGCGGCCAACGCGTTCTCGATCCCCGAGTCGTACTCCGAACCGCTGAAGCTCTACGACAAGCTCAAGGCGCGCGGAATGACGCTGGTCACCCTCACCGACCACAACTCGATCGACGGGGTCAAGGAGCTCCTGGACCGCGGCTACACCGATGTGTTCTACAGCGCCGAGATGACCGCGACCTTCCCCGAGGACGGCTGTCGCATCCACGTCACCGTGGCCAACGTCTCGGAGGCCCAGTTCGCGGAAGTGCAACGACTGCGTGGAAACGTGTACGAGATGATGGCGTACATGGACCAACAGATGGCGACCGAGGAGGCCGAGCGGCGGCCGAACAAGGTGGCCTACTTCATGACCCACCCGCTGATGAGCACCCAGAACCGGCCCTACGGCCGCGACGGGGCGCTGGGGGTGGAACACATCGAGAAGATGCTGGTCGTATGCAACGCGTTCGAGGTGCAGAACGGCGCGCGCACCCGGGCGCTGAACGACCTCACGCTGCGGATGATCCGCAAGGTCGATCGGGAGCTCCTGGAGCGGCTCGCCGACAAGCACCGGCTGGAGCCCAAGGGCCCGGCGCCGTGGAACAAGGCGATCCTCGGGGGCTCCGACGACCACGCCGGCATCAACCCCGGCACCACGTGGACCGAGTTCCCGCACCTCGAGGCGGCGCCGACCGCCAACGGCCTGGTGGAGTGCATCACCCACCAGGAGACCCGCCCCGGCGGCATCCACGGGGGGCCGATCACGTTGGCGCACGCGCTGTTGAAGCTGGTGTACGACGGGAGCGAGAAGCGGCTCGCCACGCAAGGGACGGGCGGCTCGCAGCTCGGCCTCGCCGGACCGATCCGGTCGCTCATGCGGCTGGTGTTCGCGTCGAGCTCCGAGTCGGCGATCGACCGCCTGATGTTCCGGAGTCGGGTGGTCCTCCACGAGCTCACGGCCGCGCTCCGGAGCGCACCGCGCGCGGGGCGGAAGTTCGAAGAACTCCTCAACGAGCAGGTGTACGGCCTCTTGGCCGACGGGGGGTTCCGCGCGAGGTTGGGCGCCACCGAGGGTGCGGACGAGCGCATCTTCCTCGTCCTCAACACCCTGCTCGACCGCATCTTCGCGGCCTACTTCGACAACCTGCGCAGCGCGTGCAAGGGCAACCTCGTCCTGGCGATCAAGGAGCTCGTCGCCCTCGTGTCGTCCAACCTGTTCGTCTCGTTGCCGTACCTCATCTCGTTTCTGCAACAGAGCAGCGACAGCATGATCTCCAAGGACGTCCGCGCCGCGCTCGGGTTGGCCAACGAGGAGCGACTGGTCCTGGTCACCGACACCTTCTTCGAGATCAATGGGGTCACCGGCACCATCCGCCGGATGATCCGCGAGGCCGAACGCCGGGGGATCGACTTCACGGTGGTGACCACCCTGGCAGGATCGGAGGCTGCGCTCTTGCAGGAGCCCGAAGTCGCGGGCTGGATCGCCGCCGGCCGCCTGAAGGTGCTCACCGCGATCCGCGCGGTGGACTTCCCCGAGTACGAGGGGTTGAAGGTCCGGTTCCCGTCGTTCCTGGAGCTGTTGCGGTACCTGCAGGAGTCGGGCTTCACCAAGATGCAGATCAGCACGCCGGGCACGATGGGGGTGGCGGGGCTGATGGCGGCGAAGGTGCTCCAGATCGAGACCGCCTCGACGTACCACACGAGCTTCCCCGAGTATGTCGAGAACTACACCCAGGACCTCGCGCTCGAGGCCATGGCGTGGCGGTACATGATCCTGTTCTACCATTCGGTCGACGAGGTGATCGTCCCCTCCAAGTTCATCGCGCGGCTCCTGCACAAGCGCGGACTGCGCAAGCGGAAGCTGCTCATCCTCGACCGCTGGGTGGACGTGGAGCGGTTTCACCCCCGCCACCGCGACCTCGGCGTGTGGAGCCGTTTCGGGCTCCAGAACCCCGACCGCGTGGTGAAGTTCATCTACGTGGGCCGCATCGGCGTGGAGAAGAACCTGCAGCTCGTGGCGCGCGCGTTCCGGGACGTGCACACCCTGCATCCGCACACCCACCTCATCCTCGTCGGCGACGGCCCCTACCGACGCGAGCTGGAGGCGTCGCTCGCGGGGCTCCCGGTCACGTTCACCGGGGTGCTCGCCGGGGCCGAGCTGGCCACCACCCTGGCGTCGGCCGACGTCAAGCTGTTCCCGAGCACCACCGACACCTGGGGCAACGCCCCCTTGGAGGCCCAGGCGTCGGGGCTCCCGGTCATCGTGTCGAGCGTTGGCGGGCCCGCGGAGCTGATGCAGGACGGACGCACCGGCATCGTGGTGTCGGGGCGCGAGGTCGCGGGCCTGGTCGACGCGATGGTGCGGCTCCTCGACGCCGACACCTGCGCGCGCATGGGCGCCGAAGCGCGCCGGTTCACCGAGGACAACCGGGTGCCCCAGCCGTTCACCGCGGTCTTCGACGCGGCCGGCTACCGCGCGTCCTTGCGGGACGGCGACCACCCGAGCCGCGCGGTGGTGCGCATGCCCGTGGTGCTCGACGCCGACGGCGACCCCATCGAGCCGAACGTCGGGTTGGCGTGAGGAGCCCGATGGCAACGCTCTTCTCGGCGGTCGGGTCGATGCTCCGCTGGCTCAACCTCCCCCTGCGCCTGCGGGACCGCTGGTGGTTGTCGCGCGCCAAACATCGGTCGCTGACCGGCCACCCGTTCTCGGCCCTCCTGTTGTCGCGGCTGGTCCGTGGCTACACCTACGACGAGGCGCAGTTCCTCGCCGCCGACGACGCTCCGGACGCGGTGATCCGGGCGCGCCGGAGCGCGCTGGAGCGGCTCGGCCACCACTTCACCGGCCGCCACGCACGCACGTTGGCCGCGGGGGCCGAGCTGCGCGACGGGGTCTCCGACGCCGACTTCGTGAGCCGGTACCGGGTGCCGTTCCAGTTCCAGGCCGTGGTGGCAAAGTACCTGCCGGTGCCCACCGTCATCGAGGCCTCGGACGGCGCCCGGGTGCGCGACCTCGACGGAAACTGGGCTTATGACCTCGGGGGTTCGTACGGCGTCAACGTCTTCGGCGCCGACTTCTACAAGGAGAACATCGACCGGGCGGTGCGCAGGGCCCGGGACGTCGGCCTCGTGCTCGGCCCGTACCACCCCGTCCTCACCGACAACCTACGCCGCCTCAGGGCGATCTCCGG
>SXOM01000056.1 GCA_005776735.1 Pseudomonadota bacterium | reverse complement strand
CTGGGCGCCGATGGCCGCTCCCTGGCCGTCGAGCCGCTGGGCGTCGCCGTCGGCGGCGTCGACCACCCGGTCGCGGGCCCCGAGCGCCCCGCGTGGCTCCTGCCGCTGTTGCGGCGCCTGCGGGGGCGACTCGCCGCGACGCCCCTGCCGCCCGCCCGGTGGGGCGAAGCCGCCGCCACCTGGGACGTCGACGTCCAGCGCGGCCTGCACGACGCGATCCACACGCTCTCGCTCCCGCCGGCCGAAGTGCCGGGGCTCGTGCCGCTCCCCGGCGAGCCCGGCGTGCTCGACGGCCCGCGGGTGGTTCCGCTGCGGTGGTTGCCCCCGTGGACCCAGGCGGCGGTCGGGTGGGTCGGCCGGGTGTGCATCGAGCGGCCCGACGTGGTCGTGGTGCTCGACGGCCCGACCGAGGGCGCGTGGGCCGCGTGGTGGGCCCGCCAGGTCGAGGCCGACATCGCGCCCGTCGAGCAGGTGATCCTGCTGGTGCCGGACGATGAACGCCCCGCGTAGCCTGTGCGTACGGTGCGGCGGCGACAAGGAGCTCCCGCTCGGGCGGTGCCCGGCGTGCGGCCACCTGCCCGCGCACGACGAAGCGGTGCTCTCGGTGCTGGTCTCGAGCCGGGTGCTCGGGGCCGACGAGCTCGACGAGGTGCAGGCCCGCCTGCGGCGGGGGGAAGCGCTCCGCCCGGCGCAGGCCCGCCTCGAAGCCGCCAGCGCGCTCCTCTACGGGGGCGCGGCGCCCACGCGACAGCTCGACCGCGCCGAGCTCGCGGGCCTCTTGTTGCTCGGCACCCTGTTCACGCCGGTGGTGCCGCTGGTCGTCGCGTGGACGTGGCGGGGAGCGCCCGCCGCCCGCCAGGCGCTCGTCGTCGCCGCGGTCACCACCGGACTGTGCGGCGCCGCCTGGGTCGTCGCCTTCAGCGTTGGAAGCTCCGGGTGACCGCCGAGCGCAGCTCGGCCACCGTGAACGGCTTGCGCAAGACCTTCAGCCCCTTGGCGATGACCAGGTCTTCGTCGTGGCCGGTCACGATGAGGATGGGCAGCCGTGGCAAGAAGCGCCGGGCCTCGGTGGCGAGGTCGATGCCGCTCCGGCCGGGCAGCACCGCGTCGGTGACGAGGGCCGCCAGCGCGCGCCCGTGGATGCGCAACATCGTCGACCCCGAGATGCCGTTGTCGGCCTCCATCACCACGAACCCGTCCCGCCGGAGCACCGCCCCCATCATGGCGAGCGTGCTCGGGTCGTCGTCGACGACGAGCACGGTGCCGCGCGGCTCGGCCGGGGCACGCGGCGCTTCGGAGTCGAACAGCGGGAACTCCATCACCGCCTGATCGGCGAGCACCAAGAGCCGCCCCCCCGCCGCTTCGACCGCGTCGCGCGCCGCGTCGAGGTCCATCCCGTCGAGGGAGAGCCCCGGCGCGGAGAAGTACACCTGGCCCGTGGTCGGCCGCGACCGCACGTCGACCAGGATGGTGCCGTGGCCCCCCACGCGGCGCGCGAAGGTGCCGACCAGCGCCGCGACGCCGAAGAACACCTTCTCGCGCACCGCGCTCACCACGCAGTCGGCCACCCCCTCGGCCACCTCGATCGGGAGCGGGCCGGTCATCGCCGCGAGCGCGTCGTTGACCAGGATGGAGAGGTTCACCGCCTGCGGGGTGGGCTGCGACACGCCGGGGGACAGCCCGAGCACCTGGCGGCGGAGGTTCTTGAGCTCCCCCACCACGGTCATCGCCTCGTGCACCGAGGCGGTGACGTACTCCCCGGGCCGCTCGCGCAGGATGGCGCCGAGCGAGAAGTTCAGCGCCCCGCCGAGCCGATCGAGGCGCCGGACGACGCTGGTGACGACCGCGTCGAGCGCGACCCGCGCGCTGTCGCTCGCGCCGAGGACGAGGTGGCCGTCGCCCAACGGCTCGGCGCGCACCGGCAGCGGCGTGCGGGTCGGCGCGACGAGCCAGGCACCATCGGGCTTGCAGTCGAGCCGGGCCTGCACATACGACGGCGCCCACGACCGGAACGCTTCGTTGGCGACCACCACCTGGCCCGAGGCGTCGGCCCAGGCACCCGGCGCGCCGAGGGCATGGAGCACCTCGGCGAGCGCCTCAGGGGACATCGGAGCGGCCGAACCGCAGCGTGGCGACGAGGCAGGCCAGCACCGTGTATGCGGTGACCGCCACGAACTGTCCGGGTTCGAAGCTCGTCTCCCAGCCCTCCCAGCACGCCTGCGCCCCCACCAGCGTCCACTTGAGCGCTTCGTCGACCCACGGCTCGGGCGCGCCGGTCATCATCCGCTGGGCGAGCCCGACCCCGTTCAGGCCCATCCAGATCGCACGATCGGCGAGCAGGACCAACACCAGGCTGACCACGACGCCGCCCACCGAGCGCACGAAGGTGCTCAGCGCGAGGCCGAGCGCGAGCAGGCACAGGTCGCTGACGAAGCTCGCCGCGAACCCCAGCGACACCCGCGTGAGCGACTCGGCCCCCTCGGCCACCGACTGGTCGATCTGCGGCGGGCCGACCAGCGGCCAGCCGAGCGCCACCGAGGTGACGAAGGTGACCAGCAGCGTGGCCGCCGACAACGAGGCGAGTGCGGCGAACTTGGCCGCGAGGATGCTCCAGCGTGGCACCGGCCGCACCACCAGCTCGCGCAGCGTGCGGTCGGCGTGTTCGCCCGCCATGCTCGCGCCCGTGGCCAGGAACAACAACAGCGGCAGGACGAAGAAGTTGCGCGCGGACAACGCCTTGGCGGCGACGCCGACGACGTCGAACTGCACGAGCCCGCCGAGGCCCTGGCCGTTGAGCTGCACGCCCTCCTGGACCTGCATCAGCCCGTTCATGGCGAGCGCAGCGAGCGCCCCCACCAACAACGCCACGACGAGCGCGCCGAGGCCGCTCCCCCGGGTGAAGACCTTGAGCACCTCGACGGCGATCATGCGGAAGAACTGCTTGGGCATCACGCCACCCCCGGCTCGGACGAAGTCACCGACAAGAACAGCTCCTCCAGCGTGCCGACCTTCGGTACCAGGGCCGACACCTCGACGCCGCCCTGCACCAGCGCACGGTTGAGCTCCGCGGGCGACACCCCCCGCAGGCGGAGCACCATCCGCAGGTCGTCGCCGTCGCCGACGACCTCGACCCCGCCGACCTTGTCGAAGACCGCCAGCGCGGCCGGACGGTCGCCCACCGCGAGCTCGAGCTCCTGGGCGCCACCGAGACGCGAGAGCAGCTCGGCCATGGTGCCCTCGGCCTTGAGCACCCCGCGGTCGAGGATGCCGACGCGGTTGCACATCGCCTCGACCTCGGAGAGCAGGTGGCTCGACACGAAGACCGTGAGGCCGTCGCGGCGCACGAGCTCCTTGAGCAGGTCGCGCACCTCGCGCATGCCGCGCGGATCGAGCCCGTTGGTGGGCTCGTCGAGCACCAGCAGCTTGGGCTTGCCGAGCAGCGCGCGGGCGATGCCCAGGCGTTGCCGCATGCCCAACGAGAACCCGCCCACCCGCTCCCGCGCCCGCTCGCGCAGGCCCACCCGCTCGAGCACCTCGTCGATGTCCGCCTCGGTGCCGCGCCCCGCATAGGCCGCGGCCACCCGCAGGTTGTTGCGCGCGCTGAGCCATTCGTGGAACGTGGGCGTCTCGACCAGGGCGCCGACCTCGTGCCGCTGGAGCACCGAGTCGCCCTCGCCGAACACCTTGACCTCGCCTTCGCTCTTGGCGATGAGGCCGAGGATCGCGCGGATCGCGGTCGTCTTGCCGGCGCCGTTGGGGCCGAGGAAGCCGTAGAGGTCGCCCGCGTCGACCTGCAGGTCCAACCGGTGGACCGCCGCGCGCTTGCCGTAGAAGCGCGACAGGCCGCGCACCGCCAACGCCGGAACTTCACTTGTCACCGAGCCCATCCCCGTGTAGATGCGGCCCCCGCTAACCTGGGAGCGTCCATGGTCGTCCTTCTCGCCCTCACCGCCTGCCTCGACCCCATCCAGAAGGACTCGGGCTCCGACACCGGCGACACCGACGACACCGGCTCCGGCGGCGGGGTCGACATCTTCGACATCCGCTCGGGCGAAGTGGCCGACGGCGAAACGGTCACGATCACCGGCGTGCTCGTCTCGTCGCCGCTCACGCGCGCCGACGGCGAGTCCGGTCGGTCCGACGGTTTCTTCGTGCAGGACCCCGCCGGCGGCGAGCGCAGCGGCGTGTACGTGTGGAGCCAGGGCCAGTTCGGCGACGAGCTCGACGTCGAGCCCGGCGACGAGGTCACCATCAGCGGCAAGATCAGCGAATACTATGGCTGGACCGAGCTGGTCGTCGGCGATGCCACGAGCATCACGCTCTCGGGCAGCGGCACGTTGCCCACCCCGCCCGACCTGGGCGACGGCGCCGGCGTGGACTGGGACGCGTGGGAGAGCGTGCCGGTCACCCTCACCAACCAGTCGATCGAGTCCATCAACGGGTACAGCACCGGGCGCCTGAGCGCCGGCGTCAACCTCGACGACGGCTTCGTCTACAACGACTACGCCTGCCGCGGCCACTATGCCTCGGTCACCGGCGTGGTGTTCTACCAGTACGAGGAGTGGTCGCTCAACAACCGCACCGCCGAAGACCTCGGCACCTACACCGCGCCCGAGGTGGTCGACACCACCATCCACGCGGTGCGCGCCGACGGGGTCTGCGGCCCGGTGCGGCTGACCGACGTCGTCGCGACCGCCCAGAGTTTCGGCGAAGCGGACGGCCGCACCTACGTCTTCGTGCAGGACGCCGGCGGCGGCGAGTACAGCGGCCTGGTGGCGTTCTCGCCCGCGGGCTTCACCGCCTACGAGGCCGGCACCACCTTCGAGATCGTGGGCGACGTGTCCGACTACTACGGCCTGGTCGAGGTGTACGTCGGCGACACGGGCTCGCTCACGGCGACCGGGACGGCCGAGCCCGTCGTCACCGTCGTTCCCGACGGCATCACCGACTGGATGCCGTGGCAGTCGGCGCTCATCACCGTGCAGACCGTCACCGCCGTGACCGACGAAGACTTCGGCGCCGTCCTGACCGACAAGGGCGTGTACGTCGACGACCTGCTCTACGGTTTCGACGCACAGAACGGTGACAGTTGGGCCTCCGTGACTGGCCCCCTGTACTACACGAGCTACGATGACGTCCCGCAGTTCCTGGTCGAACCGCGGTCGGCAGCAGATCTCGTGGAGTGAACATGCGTGTCACGCGGCGTCAGGTCCTGGCAACCGGAGGGGTCGGGGCGCTCGCCGCGGCTCAGGCGTGCAAACCCGAAGGCGGCGACACCGGCGAAGCGGCCCCCGCCACCATCGACCACATCATCGTGGTCATGATGGAGAATCGCTCCTTCGACCACTACTTCGGCGCGCGTTCCCTCCTCGAGGGCGACGCCGAGGTCGACGGTTTGACCGCCGACATGCAGAACCTCGACGACACGGGCGCGCCGGTGCCGGTGTACCCCAACGAGATCGACTGCGTGTCCGATCCGCACCACGGCTGGGACTCCTCGCACGAGCAGTTCAACGGCGGGCTCAACGACGGCTTCGTGGTCGACTACGGCGGCCCCGGGGTCATGCAGTACCAGCAGCGCACCGACCTGCCCATCTCCTACGCCCTGGCCGACGAGTACGCGTTGTGTGACGCCTACTTCTGCTCGGTGATGGGGCCCACCTGGCCCAATCGGTTCTACGGGCACTGCGGCACCTCCGACGGCATGCGCGGCAACGACTGGCCCGTCGACGGCGTGTACGCCATCCCCCACGTGTGGGGCAAGCTCGCCGAAGCCGGTGTAGAAGGCCGCTACTACTACACCGACCTGCCCTTCTTGGCGCTCCTGGAGGGCGCGTTCAACATCAACGAACGCCACACCTTCGAAGACTTCGTGGCCGACGCCGAGGGCGGCTTCTTGCCGCCGGTCACCTGGCTCGACCCCGGGTTCGCGTTCAACGACGACCACCCGCCGCACCACCCCGCGATGGGACAGGAGTTCCTGGCCGCGGTCTACAAGGCGTTGTCGCGCTCGCCGCAGTGGAACCGCTGCCTGTTGCTCATCACCTACGACGAGCACGGGGGCTTCTTCGACCACGTGCCGCCGCCCACCACCGAAGACGACCACGCGGCCGAAGGCTTCGATCAGCTCGGGTTCCGCGTGCCCGTCGTGGCCATCGGTCCGTTCGTGAAGCAGGGCGTGGTGCACACGCAGTTCGACCACACGAGCTGGCTCAAGTTCGTGTGTGAACGCCACGGCATCGAGCCGTGGACCGCGCGCATCGCCGCCGCCAACTCCCTGTCGGCGGTGCTCGACGAGGCCCGCATGGCGGCCGACGACCCGCGGCCGCCCATCGAGCTGCCGACCTTCGACTACGACGACAGCTCGCTCGGCGACGAGTGCAGCGGCCAGGGGGTCATGGGCCCCCCGGGCCCCAGTCGCCCGAGTCGGCCGCGCCGCCCGATGCCCCCGTCCCTCCCCGAGTCGTGGCACGGCCTGATGCGGCACATCTACCGCGAGGACGACCGCACCGACGAGTGGGAGCGGCTCGCCTTGTGGATCCGGGCGTACGTCCGCGACGAAGCGCCGCCGTCCCCGTTCCGACGCCGCTGAGGGCGGCGCGCCGCGACCGGCCGCTCCCGATTCCGAGGCGGGCGCGCGCCGCGGCGCCGACGTGAAATCTGCGGACGGCGGGCGGTGTCCACGCCGGGTTGAGCCCCCCTGGGACGACCCGACGAAGTGGTGAGCACGCTATGATCGCCGCATGCGCTGGACGATCCACCTGCTCCTGATGGCCTGCGCGCCCGACGGCTACGAGGGCGACCTGCCGGGCGAGTGCGCCGACGGCGGCGACGGCGACCGCGACGGGTACTTCGACTGCGACGACAACGGCTGTTGGGGCAGCCCCGACTGCAGCGGCGGGCCCGACCGCGACACCGACAGCGATTCCGACACCGACAGCGATTCCGACACCGACAGCGATTCCGACACCGACACCGGCGGGCACCCCGCGGCCGCCTTCACCGCGTACACGCTCACCTACTCCCTGGCGTGGGACTTCGACGACGCGTACGAGGCGCTCTTGGAGAGCTACGGCCTGCGCGACTGTGTGCTGCACTATGCGGGAGGCGGCGCGCAGCACACCGTCGGCGACGACACCGTGACCTTCCGCGGCACCTGGACGCTGACCGAGACCGACTGCCCGCCCGACCAGTCCGACCCCGAAGCGGTGGTGTGGTACGACCCCGAGTCCGGTGAAGCCTGGGCGACCTTTGGGTTCGACGCCGACGCCACCACGCTGGACCGGTGGATCGCGCACCGCGACGAAGACGACACCGAGCCGCTCGAGGGCGGCGCGCGCGAAGGCCAGTGGTACATCACCGACCTCGGCGCCCCGCTGAGCGGCGGTGTGGCCACCTGGTCGGAGGTGGAGAGCACCACGATCGAGGGCCTCATCCCGCTGGACTTCGTCCACGACCTGCGCGTCGAGTTCACCGCCGACTGACCCGGCCGGCGATGGCCGGGGAGAACGCGGCGGCCCGGAGGGCCGGCCCGGAGTGGCGCGGTGCGCGCCGGCCACGATCGAGGCCCGGACGGTCGCGGCGCACCGCCCTACCGCGCGCCCTCCGCCGGTGGTATGGTCCGGGCCGCTCCATGCTGATCGTCGCGCTCACCGTGGCCCTCGCCGCCGACGAATTCGAGGGCCTCCGCTTCTACTACGGCGATGTCCACGCCCACACCGGGGCGTCGGGCGACGGCGGGAGCTCCGACATCGGGAGCTGCGAGCGCTTCTCCACCGGCGAAGCGGGCACCTGCGGCGCGTACCTCGACATCGCGCAGATCGCGAAGGACAACGGGCTGGATTTCTTCGCCAGCCTCGACCACGTCACCTCCGTCGCGGCCACCACGGGGGAGGAGAACTTCCTGGCGGTCTTCCAGCACGTCAACGCCGCGGACGACCCGACGGCGGGCTTCGTCACCGTCCCCGGCGCCGAGGTCTTCGTCGAGCTGGAAGACGGCAGCGACATCGGCCATCGTTCGCTGCTGTTCTTCGGCGACCAGGCCACGCTCGACACGTTGGCGATGGTCGACACCCAGCCGAGCGGCAGCACCAGCAACGCGGTCGCCGACTGCGGGGCGCTCGACGACTTCATGAACGGGCTCACCGCGGCGTTCGGGCCGGCGTTCCTGATCCCCCACCACCCCGGCGTGAAGAAGCCGATGGCGACGGACTGGGGCTGCTTCGAAGCGGCGTGGCAGCCGGTGGTCGAGGTGTACTCCGAGCACGGCAGTTCGCTCGACGCGACCTCCGACTTCGACGTGCCGTGGTCGGGCTACTTCGGCGGCGGCACCGTGATGACGGCGCTCGACCCGGCCGGCTTCGGGCACCGGATCGGCTTTGTGGCCGGGAGCGACAACCACGACACCCACCCCGGCCAGGTGTGCGACCTCGACACCGTGCAGGACCAGCCGTACGGCTCGGGCCTGACCGTGATGTTCCAGTCGGCGTCCGCCACGTTCGATCGCACCGCCATCCACGACGCGATGGCCGAGCGCCGCACCTACGCGACCACCGGGCCGAAGTTGCCGCTGGTGGTCGAGCTGCGGCTGGTCGACGGCACCGTGGTCGGCGGCATGGGGGAAGAGGTCCCCCTCGAAGCCGGGCAGGACCTCGTGGTCGAGGCCCGGGTGCCCACCGACGCGGTGGCGTCCATCCTCGGCATCGACGCCGTCGGGCCCGCGGGCGTCTGGGCGATGAGCATGTCGTCGGGCGGCACCTGGCAGGTCACGATCCCCGCCGCCGAACTTCCGGAGCACGTCTTCGTCGACGTCGAGATGGACGCTTCGGTGTGGTGGGAGGGTGGCTGCGACGACGGTGGCACCTCCACGCTGGACCACGTGTGGAGCACCCCGACCTGGTTCGACGGCGCCGGCGCCGACCACGACGGCGACGGCTACACCACGGGCGAGGGCGACTGCGACGACGACGACGCACGGGTGAATCCGGGAGCGCTCGAAGCCTGTGCCAAGGCCGAGGCCGACCAGGACTGCGACGGCATCGCCGCGGCGGACGACCCCGACTGCTTTCCCGACACCGGCGACACCGCCGACACCGGCGACACCGCCGACACCGGCACCGACACCGCCGACACCGCCTCGGACGACACCGGCCCGGTGCTCCCCGACCCGGACTCGGGCGACCCTGGCGAGCCCGGCCCCACCCACCGATGCGCGTGCGAGAGCGGGGGAACCGCGCTCCCGGCGCTCCTGTGCGCGGCGCTCGCCCCCCTCTGGCTGCGGAGGCGCCGATGATCCTGCTGCTCTGGGCGTGCGCCACCGACGACACCGGCTTCCCGCTGCCGGACATGCCCGACGACGACACCGGCGAGACCGCCGCGGTCGGGCCGCTCGTGGTCACCAGCACCGCCCCCACCCAGCCCATCGACGAGTGTGCGGAGGCCTGCTTCGCCATCGAGGTCACCCGCGACGGCGCCGCGGTCGACGACGTCACCGTCGACGTCTGGATGGGCGACGACGCCATCGGGGCCGACCTGCAGACCCGCGAAGACGGCGGCACGGAAGCCTGCGTGAGCGGCCTCGCCTCCGGCAAACACAGCGTGCTCGTGGTCGCCCGCCTCGGCGACGAGGAGGCCCGCACCGTCGTGTCGGTCGAGGTCAAGCCCTTCGGCTGGGCCGACGGGCTCACCCGCGACGAGACCGTGGTCACCGAGGTCCCGTGGACGCCGACGTTCGCCCGGTACGCGGGCAATCCGGTCCTCCCCCCCGGCGAGGCCGGCACCTGGGACGAGGTGGGCACCATCGTCCCCTCCGTCGCCCCGACCGACGACGGCTGGGTCATGTGGTACGCCGGCACCGCCGAGGTCGACTACATCGTGGGTGTCGCCACCTCGCCCGACGGCCGGGTGTGGACCAAGGACCTCCGCAACCCCATCTTCGCCGGCGACGGCGTGGAGGGGAGCTGGCGGCGGTACAGCACCAACTCCCCGATGGTGCTCCAGGGCGCCGACGGCTGGTACATGTACTACACCGGTCGCAGCGAAGAGACGGGCAACCTGACCATCGGCCTCGCGGTCGGCGACGACCCCGTCCACGTCGAGGACGTGCCCGAGAACCCGGTCTTCGAGTGGACCGACGAAGAGTCCGGTTGGGCCGGCTCCGCCGTCGCCCACCCGAGCGTGATCGCCCGCGAAGACGGCTGGTGGGAGATGTGGTACTCCACCGGCTACCACAAGGTCGGCTACGCCTACTCGCCCGACGGCTACACCTGGAACCGGTACTGCAAGAACCCGGTGTTCGAAGGCGACACCGAGTACCTGGCGTGGGAGGCCAACCAGGTCAAGGCGACCGAAGTGGTGCAGCTCAACGGCTGGTACTACATGACCTACACCGCCGGCGACACCGGCGCGTTCACGGTCGGCTGGGCCGCGAGCCGCGACGGCCTGCACTGGGTGCGCGCCGAAAAGCCGGTGCTGGTGCCGCCCGAGACGCCGGGCACCTGGGAGAGCAACTCCGTCCTGAGCGCGCCCATCGCGGTGGTCGGGGACGAGCTGTGGATGTGGTACTCCGGCACGGGGGCCACCGGCTCCGCGGTCGGGTTCGCCACCGCGTCCTTGGCGGAGGCCCCATGATCTTCGCCGCCTGGCTCGCCGCGTGCCGCCACGACGCGCCCGCGCCCGAGGACACCTCGCCCGCGCCCGACACCGCCGACACCGGCGCCCCGGCGAGCACGTCGTACACCGCCGAGGAGGTCGTCACGGGCAGCCTGCCCGGCCAGGAGGGCGTCGACGCCGCGATGGTCAACCCGCTCACCGGGGTCGTGCTCGCGCTCGACCACGCGGGCACGACCTTCCGGTACCTGCAGGAGACCTACGTCCACCCCACCGGCGACTACTGCGTGGGCGGCACGCTCGACGAGGAGGGCGTGTGCCGCGGCGGCACGGTGTGGACGAGCGGCCGGATCGAGTCGCCGACCCCGACGGTCGGCATGTGCCTGGACTCGGCGCACGGCGAGCTGTACCTGCTCAAGTCCGGCGGGGCCAACCTCGAGATCCTCGACGTCTCGCTCGAGGGGGACGACCCGTACACCTACCTGCGCGCCGTCCGCAACCCGAAGCTGCCCGCGGTGGTCGCCGAGGCGGTCAACTGGACCACCGGGTGCGCCTACCTGGCCGACAGCGACACGCTGGTGCTCGCCTCGGCCGCGCAGGGCGCCCTGGTCGAGCTCACGGTGGGCGCGAACTTCGAGGTCCTGCGCACCATGGCGCTGGGCTTCCCGCCCGGGGCGCTCGCCCAGGTCGGAGAGCAGGTGCTCGTCTGGGACCTCGCCGGGCAGCGGATCGTGGAGCTGAGCGCCGCCACGCTGGGGTTGCAGGGCGCGTGGACGGCCCCCGCCGAGATCGTCGACGCGGCCTTCGCATCCGAGCGTGGCGCGGCCTGGGCCGCGCTCGGGACGGCCGGGGTCGCCGAGGTGCGGTTCCCCGACCACGTCGGCGTCGCCGAGGTCACCGCGGTCGACGGCGCCGCGATCGAGGTGGTCGCCGACCCGGTCCGGCCGATCGCCTGGGCCCTGGTCGACAAGGACGGCGCCCAGTCGGTGCAGCTGCTACAGGCGGGCGAGGTCCGCGGCGCGTGGGCGGTGCCGGGGACGGCGCTGCGCCTGGGCACCCCGAGCGCCACCGGCGACGTGCCGGTCTTCTGGTTCGCCGAGGGCAGCACCGACGTCCAGTTCACCGTGCTCGGCCCCG
>SXOM01000426.1 GCA_005776735.1 Pseudomonadota bacterium | reverse complement strand
GGCTCCGCGACCGGCCACGCGGGCTGGGGCGGCGAGACCGGGCGCGCGGGTGGGCTGGCCATCGCGTCCCAATTCCCCCGCTCAGTGGCGGCGGCCCGGGCGCGCTCGCGGCGCTCGCGATCGCGCCGCCCCTCGCCGTCTTCGGCGACGGTGCGCGCGGAACGATCGAGCCCGGTCCAGCGCAAGCGCGACTCCCAGTCTTCGGGGGGGTGCGCCTCCGCGTCGTGGACGCCGATGTCGGTGGTGTCCACGAGGCCCGCCGCACGCACACCCGCGGGCGACACCGAGCGCGGAGGGCCGACAAAAAGTCGCGCAGGGCCGCGAAGCGGCTCCTCTTCGGCGTCGTCGACCTCGGCAGGCAGCCCCGGCGGCGACTCGGCCTCGGCCAGCGGCATGTCCAGCGGCGGGGGCAGCGGCAGGTCGATCCGGAGCGGACGGTCGTCCACCAGGAGCGCTCCCGGACGGGCGAAAAGCCTCCCCCGCCGACCTGAGCCGCTGTCGGACACTGTCAGTCCTGATCCCAGAGCCGGTCGATCGGACCGGCCCCCTGGTCGGCGAAGGTGCGGGCGTCGGCCTCGCGGCCGGCCGCGAGCGAGAGCGTGAGCCCGGTCGCCGACATCGCGCTCGTGAGCACCCCGCCCCGGATGAGCGCGTTGACGGACCGACGGAGCGCCCGCTGGTGCTCGGCGTCGAGGCCGCGGAACAGGTTGTCGGCGCGGACCAGCTTGGGCTCGACGTACCCGCGGTCGAGCAAGCGGGCGAAGAGGGCGCGCACCAGGGCGCGCACCGGCGGCTCGTCGCCGCGCGGCGCCGGCGGACCGTCCCACCACGTCTCGAGGCCGCCGGCGACGCGCACCCGCTCGACGCAGTTGGCATCGAGCTTGAGGTCGCTCGGCAACGAACCGTCCGCGACGAGGATGCGCACGATCTCGAACGGGTGCAGCTCGAGCCAACGGGCCACCTGCTCCACGCTCATCCGTTGAAAGAGTTCGAGACCCGCCATCAGCCCTCCTCGTCCGCGAGCATCGCGGCGCGCACCCACAAGCCGTACAGTTCGATCCCGGCGGCGGAGAGCTCCTCCGCCTCCTCGCGCAGCGCGTCGATCTCTTCGAGCGCGCGCTCGTTGAGGTCGCCCACGATCTCGCAGTCGCCGAGCCAGACCTGGATGGCGAGGCACCCCGCGAGCTCGGTGTACTGGATGGGCGCGGACCCGGCCCCCACCGCGGCGAGCAGGCGCGAGACCGCGGCCACCACCCGGTACGCGAACAGTGAGGCGAGGTCTTCCTTCCGCTCGGCCCAGTCGCGACACACCGAGTACGGCACGGGGAGCACCGCGACCAGCGCCTCGGGGGTGCCGTCTGCGGGGTCGACGGCGAAGAGGACCCCGACGCCCACCGGCGAGAGGCCGAGCACCGGCGGCCCGGCGTTGCTGGCGGCAATCACTGGCTCGAGGCGACGCCGGACCCGCTCGTGGTGGTCGAGGATCGCGCGGCGATAGCTGGCGGGAAGCGCCGCCAACGACGCCTCGACCTCGACGAACTTCTCGTACTCCTCGACCGCGGCGGCGACCTCGGGGTCCTTGAGCTGGCCTTGCAGCTCGGCCTCGCGCGCGCCGATCGCGACGTCGAGCTGGGCGGCACGCGCCTCGATCACGCCGCGGTCGGTGGAGAGGCCTTCCCGCAGCGCGGCGCGCTCGCGGCGCTCGGCCTCCATCGCGACCTGCGCGTGTTTGTCGCGGAGCTCGGCGCGGAGCGTCGCCAGCGCGAGGAGTTGGCGCTGCGCCTCCTCGATCGCGCGACGGGAGGCGTCCTCCTCGCGGTCGACCTCGGCCATCGAGGTGGTGAACTCGCCGTCGGCCCGGGACTTCCACTGGGCGATCTCTTCGAGCACGGCGATGACCGCCGGGTGTTTCCCGCTCTCGCTCATTCGGTCCTCACTCACAAACGGCCCAGAGGCCTTGGTTTTTTGCCTGCGCCGCGTCTTGCGCGCGGTAGTAGGTCTCCGCGAGGCGGATGTCGTCGAACTCCTCGAAGACCCGGGCGTAGCCGCCGCGCACGATCATCTCGTTGACCGGCACCACCGCCGTGGCGGACGCGTCGTCGTCGAGCGTGCAGTCCGCCTCGGTGCAGTCGTCGAGCTCCCAGCGCGTCTCGTCGTCGGTGAGGTAGACATACGACAACGACCGGTCGTACATGTCGGTGCACGTGAGGTCGAAGGACAGGATGACCTGCCGGCCGAGCAACATCGACCGCACGTAGTCCTCGGCCTCGGGACCGAAGCAGTCGGCAACCTCCGTGTCGTCGTGCGCGATCTCCGGGGCGTCGATGCCCAACAGCCGCACGTCGAGCAGCGTGACCGCGCCCTGCACGACCTCGCCCTCGCCGGTGTCGGCGGTGTCGCCCCCGCCCGAGACGGACGCGCCTTCGAGCGTCGCGACCCGGATGGTGTCCCCATCGAGCGTCGCCACGACGTACCCGAGCACGTCGGCGCGGCAGTGGGGGGCTTCGACCACCGGGACCGAGTCGAGGGTGTGGCAGGCGAGCAGCAGGTGAAGCATGGAGTTGCGCCACCGCGGTGGCGAGACAGGCTACCATGCGCACGAGCCGAAGGCCCGTGTCCGACCCAACTCCCCCCCCGACTGTCACCGCACCGGTGCTCGAAGCCCGCGCCCTCGGCAAGCGCTTCGACATCTACCAGAACGATCGGTCGCGGTTCTTCGAGCTCCTCGGCAGCCGCACCCACCACCGTGAACACTGGGCGGTGCGCGGGTTCGAGCTGTCGCTGGGGCGCGGCGAGGCGATCGGGGTGATCGGCAGCAACGGAGCGGGCAAGAGTACGCTCTTGCGGCTCTTGGCGGGGATCACCGAGCCCACCGAGGGCGAGGTGCGCGTACACGGGCGCCTCAGCGCGCTGTTGGACCTCGGCGTCGGTTTTCAGGACGGGTTCTCCGGGCGCGAGAACATCGAGCTCAACTGCCGCCTGTTGGGACTCGACCCCGCGCAGATCGAAGCGCGTATGCCCGACATCATCCGCTTCGCGGAGCTCGGCGAGTTCATCGACGACCCGGTGCGCACCTACTCGACCGGGATGTCGTTGCGGCTCGGCTTCGCCGTGGCCGTGCACGTCGACGCCGACGTGCTCCTGGTGGACGAGGTGTTGGCCGTGGGGGACCAGTACTTCCAGCGCAAGTGTGTGCGGCGGATCGAGTCGCTCCTGGAGCGTGGCACCGGGCTCGTCCTGGTGACGCACGACCTCCACGCCGTCCGGGCGTTGTGCCGCGACGTGGTGTGGCTCGACCAGGGCCGCCCGCGGCTCCGCGGTCCGGCGCGGGAGGTGGTGGACGCGTACCTGGACCTCGAGCGGGTACGCACCGCCCGCTCCCGCGGCGACGCGGTCGAGCCCGCACCACGGCTCGTGCGGCAGGCGACGCGGGCGCTGGCCCAGCCTCCGGGCGAGCAGGTCGAGGCCGACACGACCGTGCTCGATGCGGTGCGGCACGCGGCCACCCTGCCGGACGCGGCGGAGCTCTTCGGTGAAGCGCCTGGGGAGGCCCCGCGTGTCGCGGAGGGGGACACCCTGCTCGTCAGCGGCACCGGCGAGGTCCGGGTGCTCCGGGTGCAGTTGCTCGACGCCGCGGGCGTGGAGCACGAACAGTTCCACTCCGGTCAGAGCCTGGTCGTGGCCATCACCTTTCGGACCACCGAGGTGGTCGAGGACCCGATCTTCGGCGTGGCCCTCTTCCGGAACGACGGCACCTACGTGTACGGGCCGAACACCGGCTTCGACCGCGTGCTCGGCGGTCGTTACCACGGGGTGTACACCGTGTTCGTCCACTACCCGGCGTTGGCGCTCTTGGCGGGGAGCTACCGGGTGAGCGTGGCGATCTACGACGCCGGGCACGTGCGCCCGATGGCGTGGCACAACCAACTCTATGAGTTCCGGGTCGTCACCGACGTCGACGACCACGGCCTGGTGCGGCTGCCCCACCGGTGGGGGGTACTGGCGCAGCACGACGAGACCGGGCGGTGAGCGCCGGCCAACGTGTCCTGCTCGTGGGCGACCTGGGCGATTCGGGCTTTGCCGCACTCCGAACCCGCCACTTCCACGTCGCGATCGGGAACGAGGCGCAGGTGGTCGACCATCGGGACGACGTGGTCGGCGCCGCGCGGGCCTTCCGGCCCACCGCGCTGGTCAGCGCCGGCAACCACGGCCCCACCCGGGCGCTGCTCCGGGTGTTGCGGGAGGTCGACGGCGACCTGCCCGCGTGGATCGACGTCGCCGGCGACCCCTTCGCCGAGGCGCAGGCCGCCGCCGGCGCGGCGCCGGCGAACGTGGCAGCGGAGGCGCAGGTCGTGTGGGCAGCCGCGTACGCGCGCGGCGACGCGTTCAGCACGGTCGCCGACGCCGGACGGGACGCCCTGCTCGGCGCGCTCGGCGTCCTCGGCCGTCTCCCGCGGTGGGCCCCCGGGGAGGAGCCCGTGTGGGTCGTGCCGTGTTCGGCGGACTTCCCCGACCCGCCGGGCGCCGCGCGGGGTCCGGGCCTTCGGGTCGCGTTGGTCGGAGGCTTCAACACCTGGTTCGACGACGAGACGGCGTGGGAGGGCCTGCGGCGCGCGATGGAGCGTGCGCCGCTCACCGTCGACGTCTTCGGGGGCGCCATCCCCGGCCACGCCGAAGCGGGGTACCACCGCTTCCGCCGCGCCGCCGAGGCGTCGCCGCACGCGGCGCGGGTCCGGTTCCATGGGTGGGTGCCCCACGACACGCTCGGCCCCGCCCTGGACGCCGCCCACTCGACCTTCACCGTGGACCGGCCCGGCCCCGAAGCCCGACTCGGCGCGCGCACCCGCGTGCTGTACGCCCTGCACCGGGGTCTGCGGGTCCTGGCCACCCCGGGCTCGCCGGTCGTCCAGGAGGCCATCGCAGCGGGCCTGGTCACCGCGTTGGCACCCGCGGGCGCCGCCGAAGGCGCGGAAACGCTCGCCGATGCCCTGCTCGACGGCCGCGGCGCTCCGCCGGCGGCCGCACGCGCCGCGTGGC
>SXOM01000425.1 GCA_005776735.1 Pseudomonadota bacterium | reverse complement strand
GGCGGGGTGCATCAACCGCGTGCGCGTGCGCGTGCCGTTCGAACGCTGCGCCGGCGTCTCGACCGAGCCTCTCGACCCCGAGATCGACTGGGAGAGCGCACAAGGCGCCTTGTCGGGCGTCGAGGGCGAATGTCTCCTGATGTGTTCGCCGGGCGAGGCCGAGGCGCAGTGGCTCTTCAAGATCGCCGCCTCCGGCTGGATGGGCGACGCCTCGTGCACGGTGGCTGGTCCGGGTTCCATGCACATCCGGGCCACCGTGTACACCGACGGCGATCCGGTCGACCCCGCCGTCGGGGCGCTCTGGCTGGTGGAGGGCACTGACCACTATGGCATCGCTCGGATGCAGCTCCCCGACGGCACCGAAGACCTTGGGGTCACGACCAACGGCTGCGCCGCCGGGCAGCCCACCCGGCCGACGCGCTGAGGGTCCCCGCCGCCCGAGGTGGGGGGCGCGACAACCGGGGTTTCACGGGGCTGTTCAACGTTGCACATGCGCTTGCGACGGTGCGGCGATGGCGTACTCTTGGGGAGTCGGCGCCACCCGGCGCCTGCCAGCCCATCTCCCATCTCCCCCGAGGTCCCCATGTCCTGCAACGGTAGCTCCACCAGCGGCCCCGCCCCGGTCTGGACCAACAAGACCACCAACTCCTGGCTGTTCCACCCGCTCGCGCCGCCCGAGAGCTCGGTGGGCGTCAACTCGGTTCGCCCCACGCTGGAGGTCTCGCAGTCGAGCGGTGCGATCAAGGTCCGTCCCGCGCTCCGGTACTCCAGCGACCTGGGACCTGTTCCGGGCGCGATGATCCAAAGCCGTCATGACACACGTGTGGCGCGGGTGATGCGACTGGTAGGTTGCCAGCGGCAGTTTGCCAGGACCGTCTGTTCCAACTCATCCCACCTCCCGCTCTTGGCGTGAGCGCGGAGATGAAGCATCCCCTCGGCGTGGCCCTCGGTCCAGACGATCGATGCGCCTTTGAGGCGGAGGTTGACCACGCGGCGCACCGCCGACTCCACGGCCCCGCTCCCCAGGGGAAGTCTGGCCGCGCGGAGCGCTCCGTACCGCATCCGTTCGTGGTTTCGGGCCCAGTACGCCAGTTCGGACTCGCGTGCCTCGGGCGCATCATAGCGGAGAGCGCTCACCGCTTGCTCGACCGCCTCGACCTGCCCCTGCTTGAGCTCTGCCTTTCGGACGCTGACCCAGGCCCGAACCCGCTCGTCCGTCCACCTTGGCCGTGCGGCCGCCGCCGCGGCTGGCGCCCGGGGCGCCCGGCCGCAGACCGGCGGGCGGACCCACCCCGAGGTGGGGGGCGCGCCGGGACCGTCCCGAGCTCGATCGTAGCGGGCGCGCGCCCCGCGGCGGGCCGCGGACGGGGACCCGGTCGACTCCGTGGCTACCCCGGCAGGTACCCTCGCCCGACGACCACGAGGGAGTGATCCTCGGCCGGGCGGCCGCCGCCCCGGCTGGCGTCGGTGACCCTTGGCCGCGGCCGGCCGACGGAACCAGCCCGAGGTGGGGGGCGCGCCGGGACCGTCCCGAGCTCGATCGTAGCGGGCGCGCGCCCCGCGGCGGGCCCTTGCGCGCAACTCCCCCCGCTCGGTCAACAGAATCCGACCGCCGCCGAACCGAACCGCCGCGCGCTCCGCGATTCACGGCGTTTGCCGGTCGCGGCGGCGGCGCGACGCCGCCCCCCGTCGCCACGTTGTTGACCGAGACGGGGGACTTGCACGCGTCGAGCCGCGGACGGGGACCCGCTCGATTCCGTGGCTACCCCGGCAGGTACCCTCGCCCGACGAGCAACATCCGGATCGGGTGCTGGGAGTGGAAGCCGACGAGGCGGCGCAGCAGGTCGTCCAGCGCCTCGACCCGCGCGCGCCCGAGGTCGACGTTGTAGGTGACGCCGCAGCCGTTGCGCTTGGGCTCCGGGTCGCTGACATAGTGGAACCGCTGCGCGTCGCGCGTGCCGAACGCCCCGTCGTAGCCGGCCCGGAACCAGTCCCCGATCACGCCGTCGACCGCGTCGACCCCGTCGAGGCGCTCGAAGAGCAGCGAGATGGGGAGCTGGTCCCAGGGGCACTGGCTCGAGATGCGCAGGCCGAACGGGAGCCCCTCGACCCCGAACGTCGCCGGGGCGCGCGCGAGCGCTTCGTAGTCGGCGACCGCCACCACCATCGGCTGATCGCCGACCTGGCCGACCTCGCTGGTCTGGGGGTTCACGAGGTCCACCCGCACCGCGGCGTACGGCCGGGCGCCCTCGGGGATCAGCGGCACGATGCGCCCGTCGGGGGCCCGCTTCATGCGCGCCGCCTCGGCGATCCAGCCCTCGGCCTCCTGCTCGGCTGCGTAGTGGTCGAACATCTCGACATAGGACTCCCGGTGCGCGACCAGGAACTCCCGCGGCATGATGTTCTTCTTCACGAACCGATCCACCGCGTCGGCATAGGCCTTGGCACCTTCGAGGAACTCCGGGTCGTCGTGCGCCTCGGCCACGTAGGTCCCCAGCTCGTCCAGCCCTTCCCGGAGCTTGCCGGACGCGAACCACAGGTGGGCGAGCGCCTGGCGCGCCCGCGGGTGGCCCGGCGTGTCGGAGAGGACGCCGCGGTAGTGCGCCTCGGCCTGCGCGGGCTCGTCCAGGTCTTCGTAGGCGGCCGCCAGCGAGAGCCGGATGCCGTCGCGCATCGCGACGAGCTGCAACCGGTCGTCGGGGCGGGCCCGCACCAGCGCTTCGGCCCGCGCCACCGCCTCCTCCAGCAGTCGACACGCGAGCTCGGCCTCGCCGAGCTGCAGGTGCACCACCCCGAGGGCCTGGAGCAGGTCGACCCGGTCGGGCGCCGCTTCGACCGCGCGGAGCAACAGCTCCCGGGCGCCGCGGGGGTCTTCTTCACGGAGCTTGGCGAGCGCGGCTTCGGCGAGCGCTTCGGGCGAGGCGTCGGTCATGCCCCGCAGCCTATCGCCGCGGGCGCAGCGCGGCGCGCGCCGGACCCGGTTCGACGAGCAGACGGTCGCGGCGTGCCGCCCCTCAGCCCGCCCCTCCCGTCGTCATCGCCGCCAGGGCCGCCACCGTACGTGCGTTGCGGATCGTGGCGCTCGTACCTAGCGAACGTTCCAGCCAGTCCACGGTCACCTTGGTCTCGGCGAAGGTCGTCGGACACCGGAGCCACAGCTCGGCGCCGTCGCCGACGAGCTCGTCGGGAGCGATGCGCGCACGGTCGAGCTTCGCGAGGCGCTCCGGGGCCGGGGCTGCGCCGAGGAAGACCAGGCCGACGATCTTGGGGTCTTCGTCGGGCCACGGGTTCTGGAGCGCGCGCAGGACCGCCGCCGGGCGTACGATCACCGGGATGTCGAACCCGAAGCGGGCGCCGAGCGCGGCGCGGAGCACGGTGGCATCGAGCTCGCCGTCGTACACCACGTTGCCGCTCTGGATGTAGGTGTGCACGCGGTGGGCGCCGAGCGAGGCAAAGAGCGCACGCAGGTCGGCCATCGGGACCTTGCGGCCGGCGCCCACGTTGATGGCGCGAAGCAACGCGACGTTGGTCATCCTCCCTCCCGGAGCGTCCGGCCGACGTAGCCCCCGGTTAGGCGGGCCGCATGTCCGACGACACCGCTCCCCGTCCCACCCTCCGCTCGGTGGTCCCTGCCCTCGAGGCCCGGCTCGGCACGCACATCGGGTGCCTGGACCACGGGTTCGTCCGCGTGGTCGACTACTTCGGTGACGACGCCGCGATCGTGCAGGCCGCGCGGGTCTCCTACGGGGCCGGCACGCGAAAGACCTCGGAAGATCGCCAGCTCATCCGCTACCTCATGCGGCAGCGCCACACGACGCCGTGCGAGCTGTGCGAGATCAAGTTCCACGTGAAACTTCCCATCTTCGTGGCGCGCCAGTGGATTCGCCACCGCACGGCCAACGTCAACGAGATCAGTGGTCGATACAGCGTTTTCACCGACGAGTTCTACACGCCCGCGCCCAGCGAGCTCGCGAAGCAGTCCACCGACAACAAGCAGGGCCGCGGCGAGGCGCTCTCCGACGTGGAAGCGCAGGTCGCACGCGAGACGATCGACCGCGCGAGTCGGGCTGCATACGCCGACTATCAGTCGCTCATCCACGATCAGCAGGTGGCACGCGAGGTTGGCCGGGCCGTGCTCCCGGTCAACTACTACACCGAGTGGTACTGGAAGATCGACCTGCACAACCTCCTGCACTTCCTGGCGTTGCGACTTGATCCTCACGCGCAGTACGAGATCCGGGTCTACGCCGAGGCCATGGCGTCGTACGTGCGGGACTGGGTGCCCACGGCGTGGGAGGCGTTCGAAGACTATCGGCTGGGTGGCGTGTCGTTGTCCAAGCAGATGGTTCAGGTGATTCGCCGAAAGTTGTCCGGCGAGGCCGTGGGTCGCGAAGAGAGCGGCCTGAGTCGCCGCGAGTGGGACGAGCTCTGGGCGGCGCTCGGCGTCGAGGGCTGAGCCGGACCGACCACCCGGCGGGTGGGCGCCACGCCGCGACCGGCCGCTTCGAGCCACCGGGTCCGGCGCGCGGCGCGCGAGCCTGTGCGATCCGGCCCACTCCCGCAGCGCCTCCTTGCGCAACGCTCGGTTTCTGCCTGGACCGCGTGAACTTTACCAGATGCTCGTGTCCGTTATCGCACGATTCGGCCTCCGTTCACGGCGTCGCGCACGGGGTGGTTCGCCGAATCGGCACGAGGAACGCGGACTGGCACGGCGTTTGCCCCCGTCGACGGCGAGCCCGGAGTCCGCATGTCCCCCCCGCCGCCGACCTCCCTCGGCGCGATCGTGTTCCTGGCGGCGTGCTCCACCGAGTTCGCTGACCCCGGGCGCGAGGTAGGGCCGGCGGTCGCAGACGGCGCGGCGTACCCCACGGAGGTCCACACCCCGACCACGTTGGGGGTCGTGGACACCCCGCTCGTCGACGTGAACGGCACCCCCATCGGCGTGGCCTGTGCGACCTGCCACGGACCCGACGCCGACTCGGCGTGGGCCGCGCGCCCCGGCGAGCCGTTCCACACCGGGACCGAGCTGGACCACGGCGACCTCGCCTGCGACGCCTGCCACGACCCCGCGGACCGCGGCCGGCTGCACCTCGCCGACGGGCGCAGCCTCGAGCTCGGCGACACGATGCAGCTCTGCGCCCAGTGCCACGGACCGAAGTTCACCACGTGGCAGAACGGCGCCCATGGCGGGATGAACGGGTATTGGGACACTCGTCGCGGGCCGCGCCTGCGCAACCATTGTGTCGACTGTCACGCACCGCACGCGCCGCAGATCGCGCCGGTCACGCCCATGCCGCGGGCCCACGACCGCGGCCTGCACGGGGAGGAGTAGATGGACGACACCTCGCGGCGCGACGCCCTCAAGGTCGGCGGGGCGACCCTCGGCGCCGCTGCGTTCGCGCGTGCGTTGGCCCCGCTCACGGAGTGGGAGCCCACCACCTCGGTCGACGCGTTCCTGCAACGCCACTACAAGGAGCTCGATCCCGCCGAGCTCGGCACCATTTTGAGGCGCCTCGAGGACGAGACGCTCGAGGACTACGGCGCGTCCGTCTCCATCGAAGACGTGCGCCCGACGCCGGGTGTGCGCTTCGGCTACGCGCTGAACCTCTCGGTGTGCATCGGGTGTCGCCGCTGCGCGGAGGCGTGCCACCAGGAGAACAACCACGACCGCCCGTCGCACCAGAGCTACATCCGCGTGCTCGAGATCGACAAGGGCAGCATCGACCTGGAGAAGGGCCGCACCGACTACGACCACGCGGTGCCGCGGGGCGACAAGTTCTACATGCCGGTCCAGTGCCACCAGTGCGACAACGCGCCGTGTGTGAAGGTGTGCCCGGTCGAAGCGACGTGGAAGGAGGCCGACGGCATCGTCGTGGTCGACTACAACTGGTGTATCGGGTGCCGGTACTGCGAGGCGGCGTGCCCGTACCACGCGCGCCGGTTCAACTGGGAGAAGCCGGAGATTCCCGCCGAGGAGGTCAACCCCGACCAGGCGTACCTCTCCAACCGGGTGCGGCCGGCCGGCGTGATGGAGAAGTGCACCTTCTGCCTGCACCGCACCCGCAAGGGCAAGCTCCCGGCGTGCCTGGAGGCGTGCCCTACCGGCGCCCGGGTGTTCGGCAACGTGCTCGACCCTGACTCGGAGATCCGTTGGGTCCTCGAGAACAAGCGTGTCTTCGTCCTCAAAGAGGACCTCGGCACGCGGCCCCGCTTCTTCTACTACTTCGACGGATAGACGATGCAGGCCCCCCCCACCGTACCCGACGTCGCCCCCACCGCACACACGCGGACCTACCCGCAGTTCTTGTGGCAGGCGCTTCGCGTCGCCACCGACGGCGGCTTGCCGTTCTACGCCTGGATGACCGCGCTCACGGCGGTCTTCCTCGTCGGGGTCAACGCCTTCGCCCACCAGACGGTCGAGGGCCTCGCGCTCACGGCGATGTCGGACCACGTCTCGTGGGGCATGTACATCGGCAACTTCACCTACGGCGTGGGCCTCGCGGCCGGCGCGGTGATGATGGTCATCCCGGCGTACCTGTACCGGGACGAAGCGATGCACGACGTCGTGATCGTCGGCGAGATCCTGGCCATCGCCGCGATCGTCGTGTCCCTGGCGTTCGTGAACGTCGACCTTGGCCGCATCGACCGCATCTGGCACATGATGCCCGTGGTCGGCCGCTTCCATTGGCCGGTGTCGATGTTGACCTGGGACGTGGTGGTGCTCAGCGGGTACCTCTTCCTCAACCTCCACGTGGTCGGCTACCTGCTCTACACGCGGTTCCTGGGGCGTACGCCCGACCCGCGCTGGTACGTGCCGTTCGTGTTCCTGTCGATCGTCTGGGCGGTGAGCATCCACACCGTGACCGCGTTCCTCTACAGTGGCCTCGGCGGGCGGCCCTTCTGGAACACCGCCATCCTCGCGCCGCGGTTCATCGTCTCGGCGTTCGTCACCGGCCCCGCGTTCATCGTCCTGGCGCTGCAGGTCGTGCGGCGGCTCACCCACTTTCACGTCGGGGATCCGCCGATCTCGACCCTGGTGGCGATCCTGCGGGTCACCGTGCTCGGAAACCTGTTCCTGCTCGGGTCCGAGGTGTTCACCGAGCTGTACTCCGGGGGCACCCACACGGCGTCGGCGCGCTACCTCTACTTCGGCCTGCACGGTCACCACGCGCTCGTGCCGTGGATCTGGTCCGCGATCACGATGAACGTCGTGGCCGGCGCGCTCCTGCTCTCGTCCAGCGCACGCCGGCAGCTCTGGCGCATCGACGTGGCCTGTGTCTTGGCGTTGTGTGGGGTGTGGATCGAGAAGGGCCTCGGCCTCATCGTGCCCGGCTTCGTGCCGAGCTCGCTGCACGAGCTCGTCGAATACCTCCCCAACCAGCTCGAGTGGAAGGTGACCCTGGGCGTCTGGGCCCTCGGCCTGATGGTCTTCACCATCGGGCTGAAGGTCGCCATCGCGGTGTTCAGCGGGCAGATGCACGCGCAGAAGGGGGCCGCATGACCTTCGTCGCCGCGGTGGCCACCCTCCGACCCGGCGCGCCGCACCTGGTGTGCGCCGACCCCCGGGTGACGCTCGGCGTGCGAGTGGCCGACCGGGTGCCGGTGGTGCTCGAGTGTACCGCCGATGGCGACGACGAGCGGCTCCTCGACGCGCTCGGCGCGCACCCCCTGGTGGCCACCCTCGAGATCGCCGCCGCCTACTTCGACCCCGACCAGGAGAGCACGCCGTGAGCACCGACCGCCGCACCTTCCTCAAGATGAGCGCGATGGGCGCCGCCACCGCCGCGGCGGCCCGGATCTCCGACGTGCAGGCCGCCGCGCCGCCGCCCCCGGTGCCCGACCTGCGGGGGCGCATGGGCGCGGGCGTGAAGTGGGACAAGGCGCCGTGTCGCTTCTGTGGCACCGGGTGTCACGTCCAGGTGGGAACCCAGGGCGGGAAGATCGTCGCCATCGCCGGTGACGCGGACGCCGAGGTCAACAAGGGCTTGTTGTGTGTGAAGGGGTACCACGTGGGCCTGGCGCTGTACGGGGCGGACCGCCTGACCACGCCGCTGCTCCGCAAGGGCGACCACCAGGTGCCCATCTCTTGGGAGGAGGCGCTGCGCATCCTCGCCGACCGCATCGAGGGCGACCCCAAGGGCTTTGCGTTCTACGGCAGCGGCCAGTGGACCATCCCCGAGGGCTACGCCGCCAACAAGTTCATGAAGGCGGGGTTGTCCAACAACCACATCGACCCCAACGCGCGGTTGTGCATGGCCAGCGCGGTGACCGGCTTCCTCGCCACCTACGGCGTGGACGAGCCCGCCGGCTGCTACGACGACCTCGACGCCGCCGACGTCGTCATCCTGTGGGGCAACAACCCCGCCGAGATGCACCCCATCCTGTTCTCGCGCATCGTGGACCGGCGCAACCGCGGCGACGAGGTCACGCTGATCGACATCGGCACGCGCCGGACGCGGTCCACCGCGCACGCCCAGCACTTCCTGCGGTTCAACCCCCAGTCCGACCTCGCGATCGCCAACGGGATCGCTCACCTGCTCTTGAAGAACGGGAAGTGGAACAAGGACTTCGTCGGAAAGTACTGCGCGTTCCGGGCCGACAACGAACCGGCCGAGCTCAACGGGAAGGCGATCACCTTCGAAGAATACAAAGCGGCGCTCGAACCCTACACGCCCGACCACGTGGAGAAGATCTCCGGCGTCGCGGCCAAGGACATCCGCATGCTCGCCGACCTGTTCGGCAACCCCGAGCTGCGCATCACCAGCTTGTGGTGCATGGGGATGAACCAACACACCCGCGGCACCGCGATCAACACGCTCGTGCACGGCATCCACCTGCTCTCGGGCCACTTCGGTCGGCCCGGCGACGCGCCGACCAGCCTCACGGGGCAACCCTCGGCGTGTGGCACGGTCCGGGAGGTGGGTACGCTGGCGCACGCGCTCCCGGGAGGGGGGCGGGTCGACAAGGACAAGCCGCGCGCCGCGGCCGAGAAGTTGTGGAACGTGCCCGAGGGGAGGATCAACCCCAAGCCCGGCTACCACGCGGTCGAGATGTGGAAGCGGTTCTCGACCCCGAAGGCCGACGGCGGCGACATCCACACCATCTGGGTGCAGGTGACCAACCCCGCACAGACCTTGCCCAACCTGAACCTGCTCGTGGCGCCGAGCCGGCGGGACCCCGACAAGTTCCTCGTCGTCTCCGACGTGTACCCGACCGCGACCACCCGCATCGCCGACCTGGTGCTCCCGAGCGCACTGTGGGTCGAGAAGAACGGAATGTTCGGCAACTCCGAGCGCCGGACGCAGCAGTGGTTCCGGCAGGTCCTGCCGCCCGGCCAGGCGCGCGACGACTGCTGGCAGACCATCGCGGTGGCCCACGAGCTGTTCCGCCGCGGCCTGCCGGGCATGAAGGACAAAGACGGCAACTTCCTGTTCCGCACCACCGACGCCGGTGGGCGCGAGGTGCCGATCTGGGAGTGGTCGCACTACTACGACGTGAACGTCGACCGGGCCCTGTTCGAAGAATACCGCCCGTTCTCCAAGGCCAAGCACAAGGACCTCGCCCCGTACGACGAGTACGCCCGCACCCGGGGGCTGCGTTGGCCGGTGGTACAACAGAAGGACGGGAGCTGGCGCGAGACGCGGTGGCGCTTCTCGGGCTTCGACGACGGCTACGTCGCCGCCGGCAAGGACATCGAGTTCTACCACTCGGTCACCGAGGACGGCCGCGCCCAGATCTGGTTCCGCCCGTACGACCCGCCGCCGGAGGTGCCCGACGCCGAGTACCCGTTCTGGTTGTGCACCGGCCGGGTGCTCGAACACTGGCACAGCGGCACGATGACCGGCCGCATCCCGCCCCTGCGCGCGGCGATGCCCAACGCGTACCTGGAGATGAACCGCGCCGACGCCGCGAAGCTCGGGGTCGGAAACGGCGAGACGGTGGTGTTGGAGTCCCGACGCGGCCGGATGGAGCTCCCGGTGTGGGTCGACGGTCGAGCCAACCCGCCGGCGGGGAGCCTCTTCGTCCCGTTCTTCGACGAGCGGCTGTTGGTCAACCTCGTGACCCTGCACGACTTCGACCCCTTCTCCAAGCAGCCCGACTACAAGAAGTGCGCGGTGCGTGTGCTGCGCAAGGGGGCCTAGCCCATGGAACGCGGACCGCTGGGTGTCGGGCTGGCCGTGATCATCGGGGTGGCGCTGATCGGCTTCTTCATCGGCACCGACGCCGACGACTACGCGCCCGACCGTACCCTGGCCGCCGACGCCGCGGCCGACGCCCCCACGAGCGCGCCGCTGGCACCGAGCTACGCCGGCCTCCGGGTGACCGCGCGCGGCGCGGGCACCGGGTGGGCCGCCGATCTGGCGGCGTTGGCGGGGAGCGGCCCGCAGGTCCTCGACCCGGTCGAGCCCGCCGCCGACAAGGGCGCCGCCGTGGCCGAGCGGGCGCGCCTTCGGGCCTACGACGGCGCCCCCCCACGCATCCCGCACCCGATCCGGCAGGACAGCGCCGCCGAGTGTCTCGCCTGCCACGCCGACGGCTTGCGGTTCCGGGGGCTGCTCGCGCCCGCCGCCAGCCACGCATTGTATACCGGGTGCACCCAGTGCCACGTCGTCACCGAGAGCGCGGTGCCGGGGGGGGACCTGCACACCGATCCTCGCGAGGTCGCAAACTCCTTCGTGGGTCTGGCGTCCCCGGTGTCGGGCGAGCGTGTGTGGTCCATCGCCCCACCGCAGATCCCGCACCGCGTGGCGATGCGTGAACGGTGCGATTCTTGTCATGGGGTCAACGGTCGCGACGCCATCCGCTCCACCCACCCGTGGCGGGAAACGTGCGAACAGTGCCACGCGGCGTCCGGCTCCCCATGGTGAGTCGGCGCGACCTGTTCCGTTGGGCGGCGCCCGCGCCGAGCCCGCGGCTGCTGGTCGACCCCGTGTCCTGCACCGCGCGCGTGGACTTCTGCGCAGTGTGCGTGGAGCGGTGCCCGGTCCCCGGCGCGCTCACCATGCGTGGGTCGGCGCCGGTGGTCGACGCCGCGCGCTGCGACGGGTGCGGTCGTTGCGTCGCGGCCTGCCCGGCTCCCTTCCGCGCGCTGGAGCTGCTCGATGGGTGACCCGCCTGCCCCGCTCCCCGCCCTCGGCGTGGGCCTGCTCACCGACGCGCAGCTTGGGGCGCTTGTCGACGATCTGCTCGGCGTCGCCGAGTTGCTCGACGTGATCGAGAAGACCGCG
>SXOM01000424.1 GCA_005776735.1 Pseudomonadota bacterium | reverse complement strand
TCGCAAGCGAACCTGCGCTACGCTCGGCCAATTCCACCCGACCCGTCACCCGCCACGTCACCGAACCGCACGACGGTGGCGGCGTCTGGCACAACGGCAGGACGCCGAACCGCGAGGGTCTGGCTGCACCGGCCCAAAGTCGGTGAGCCTGGCCATGTCGAACTTCGAACGGGATGGGTGGGCGGCGCGGCGGCGGTGAACCGGAGCGGCGGAAGGCGGAGGTCGCGTGGGTCTGGCTGCACCGGCCCAAGGTCGGTGAGCGTGGCCATGTCGAACTTCGAACGGGATGGGTGGGCGGCGCGGCGGCCCGTCCCGAAGCGCGGCGAAGCTCGAACGCGCCGCGGCGCGCGCCGGGAAATGCCCGCGTCACGCCGGTCGCGGCGCGCCGCCCGGGTCGGGCACCCGGATCCGAAAGGTGGTCCCCTCGCCCACCGCGCTCTCCACGAGGATCTGACCGCCCAGGTCCTCGATGCCCTGCCGCGTCACCGCCAGGCCGAGGCCCGTCCCGCGCGCTTTGGTCGAGTAGAACGGCTCGAATACGCGCCCCGCCGTCGCCGGCTCCATCCCCGGACCGTCGTCGCGCACGACGAACTCGACCTGCCCGCCGCCACGCCGGACCTGGACCACCACCCGGTGTGCGCCCGCCTCGGCGGCGTTGCGGAGCAGGTTCAACAGTGCCCGACGAAGCACGTTTCCGTCGAACTCGACCTCGCCGCACGGCGGCGCGTCGACCTCGACCGTGACCGACAAGCGACGCAACCGCTCCTCCTCGAGCGCCACGACCGAGCGCACCATCGCCACCGGATCTTCGGCCACGAGCTCGGGCGCGCGGCGCCGCGCCAGGTCGAGGTAACGCTCGGTGACCGCCTCCAGGCGGCGGATCTCGTCCACCACCGTCGCCACCAACGCCGCTTGCTCTGCGCCGCGCAGCTCGTCGGCCAACAGCTCGGCGTGCAACGACATCGCGTTGAGCGGGTTGCGCACCTCGTGGGTGACTTGCGCCAGGAGCTGCCCGACCAGCGCGAGGCGCTCGCTGCGTACGAGGCGCTCGCGGTCGCGCAGGCGGTCGGTCACGTCCTCGCCGACGAGGATCCGGCCGGAATCGCCGAACGGGGCGACGAAGACGTCCTCGGTGCGCTCGACGACGACCCGCTCCTGCCGCCCTTCGCCGAGCGCGCGCAAGGCGTCCGGCAGCGGGAGCCCCTCCGAGAGCGCCCACAACGCGGTGGCCGCCGGGTTCGCCACACGAACGCGCCCGCCCTCCACCAGCGCCACCGCGACGTTGAGGCTGTCGAGCACCTGCCGGAGCTGGGCCGAGGCCGCGCGCACCTGCTGGTCGCGCTCGTCGACGGCGCGCGCCATGGCGTCGAACGCACGCGCCAACGCCCCCACCTCGTCGTCACCGCCGGTGTCCACCGGGCCCGGGCGTTCACCCGCCTCGAGCCGCCGCACCTGCTGCGTGAGCGTGCGTACCGGGCGCAGGGCGGTGCCGGTGAGCCACAGGAGCACCGCCCCCAGCGGCACGCCGAGCGCGGCGAGAATCAGCGACACCCGCACGGCGCGCTGCTGCGCGTTGGCCGCGTTCTGGCTCAACGCGGCCACGCGCGCCTCGGCGAGCGCACCGAGCTGCCGCACCTCGTCGAGCAGGCGCCCGGTGTCGTCGCCGCCGGCACCATGCGCAGCGGCCACGTCCTCGAGCTGCGCCTCGGCCGCCCGCAGGCCCGCGAGCTCCTCGGCGGTGTGGGCGAGCACCTCGCCGCGGAGCACGGCCGCGCGCGCGTCGTCGAGGAGGTCCTCCATCCGGGCGTCGTCGTCGCCGCCCCGTTCGACCTGCGCCTCCATCCGGGCGGTCAGCCGCGCCAAGGGCAACCAGGCTTCGTTGACCGTCTCGACCGCACCGCCGATGCGGCGGAATTGTTCGACCTCGAAGGCGAGGGCGGCGAGGTTGGCGAGCACCGCCACGGCCACCACCCCGAGCACCCGCCCGCGCAGCGTCCGCGCCCAGCCGAGCCCCCGCATCGTGCGTACGTAGCGCGGCCGAGCCGCGTTGGTCACTTCTGGTCGCGGAGCCGGGGCGTGCGCGTTGCCGAGACACGGACCCGGGTTAGCGAGGCGGCGGCCCAGTGCTGGAGGTTGGATGTCTTCGATGTTCCGGTCCGTGATCGTCTCCCTGACCCTCGCGTCCGCGTGCGCGGTGGGGCTCGTCGCCTGCGACAGCGGCGCCGGCGGGGGTCAGACCACCGCAGCGCCCGCCGAGGACATCGGCGAGGTGCTCGCCACCGTCAACGGCACGCCGATCGGGAGCAAGGAGTTCCTGACCGCCGCCGAGCGCAAGACGCCGGCCAGCGGCGATGCGCTCTCCCCCGAGGAGAAGCGGGAGGTCCTCGACGGCCTGGTGGAGGAGAAGCTGCTCTACGCCGAGGCCCTCAAGAAGGGGCTCGACCGGGACCCCAAGGTCCAGAAGGTGATGGTCAACACCCTCCTCCGCGAGGAGGTGTACAGCACCGTGAAGAACAGCGACTTCACCGACGAGCTGCTCCAGAAGTACTACGACGAGCACAAGGCCGAGTTCATCGTGCCCGAGAAGGTGCAGATCCGGCGCATCCTCATCAAGGTGACCGACGCCCGCGCCGACGACGCGGCCAAGGCCGAGGCCGAGCGCATCCGTAAGGAAGTCGCCGCCAAGCCCGACTCCTTCAAGGAGGTCGCGGCCAAGTTCTCCGAGGACATGTACAAGCGTCGCGGCGGCGACGTCGGCTTCGTCTCCAAGGACGGCAAGCCCGGCCTCGACCAGGCGGTGGTCGACAAGGCGTTCACCCTGGAGACCGAAGCGATCTCCGAGGTCTTCAAGACCGGCGACGGCTACAACATCGTGCAGGTCGCGACCCGTCGCGAGCAGGTCGAGCGCACCTTCCAGCAGATGAAGGGCTCGGTGCTCCGCAAGGTCAAGAACGACAAGATGAAGGAGCTCTACGACGCCTACATCGGCAAGGTCAAGACCGGCGCCACCGTCGACATCGAGGAGGCGAAGCTCGCCGCCATCGAGGTCAAGGCGGCCAAGCGGGCCGGCGGGATGCCGTCGATGCCGATGCTCGGTGGCGAAGGCGAAGAAGGCGAAGAAGGCGTCGAGGCCCCGTCCAACGGGGGTGCGCCCCCGGCGCCCCCCGCCGGCGCGGTCGTGGGTGAGGAGCCGAAGGCTCCGGAACACGAGTAGTCGGTGCGGGCCGGGCCGCTCGCCGCGTTGCGCACCCTCTGGGTGGGCGCAGCGTGTTTGTGCGCCGACGCGGCGTACGCCGCGGAGCTCGGCCGCGTCACCGACCGCGTCGCCGCGGTCGTCAACGACGAAGTCATCACCATCTCCGAGGTGTATGACCTCGGCGCCGACTACATCGAAGACGCCGTCACCAGCGGCGGCGCGGTCACGCGCCGTCCCGCCGAGCACGCCGTCCTCGAACGGCTGATCGAGCGGCGCCTGGTGGAGCAGCAGATCACCACGCTGGGCCTCGACGTCACCGAGCAGGAGCTCGACAAGGCGATCGACGAAGTGGCGCGCCGCAACGGCATGGAGCGCGACCAGGTGCGCGCCGCCGTCGAACAGCAGGGCATGGACTGGGAGACCTTTCGCGCCGAGCAGAAAGAGCAGCTCCGGGAGCTGAAGTTCCAGCGCTCGGTGCTGCAGCCCCGGGTCACGATCACCGAGGACGAGCTGCGCGACGCCTACCTGCGCGCGGGTGGCGCCCTCGGCGGCGAGCTCGTGAAGCTCCAGGGCCTCCTCGTCGCGGTGCCCCGCGCGGGCGACCCCGACTCCGCGGCCGCAGCGCGAACGCGGGCGCTCGAAGCGCTGGGCAAGCTCCAGGCCGGCGCCGACTTCGCCACCGTCGCCGCGGCGTACGACGAAGGCGCCACCAAGGCGACCGGCGGCGAGATGGGGGAGTTCCAGCGTGGCCAGCTCGTCCCCGCGCTCGACGAGCCCGTCTTCGCGGCCGAGGTCGGGAAGCCGTTCCTCGTGGAGCTGCCGACGGCGGTCTTCGTCTTCAACGTCCAGAAGCGTGAACGGCAGGACACGGGGCTCGAAGCGGTCCGCGAAGAGCTCACCAACCAGATCTTCCAGTCCCGGATGGAGGACGAGCAGGCCCGCTGGTACGAGCAGGCCCGCCGCGCAGCCATCGTGCGGGTGCTCCTCCCGGGGGGCGACGGGCGCGGCCCCAAGCGGCAGTGACCCGACCGCTGGTCCTCACCCCGGGGGATCCCCGCGGGGTCGGTCCCGAGCTCACGGTCGCCGCGCTCCGCGAGGTCGACGTCGGCGACGTGGTGGTCGTCGGCGACCTCCCCGCGCTACGCGCCGCGGGCTTCGTTGACGCTGCGCGGGCGCACGCCGTGCACCCGCCCGACACCGGGGAGCCGGTCGAGGTCGCGGCGCTCCGATGGGCGGTGCAGGCGTGCCAGGACGGCCGCGCCCGAGGCCTCGTCACGGGCCCGATCCACAAGGCCCGCCTCGCCGCGCAGGGCTTCCGCCACCACGGCCACACCGACTTCCTCGGCGAGCTGTGCGGCGTCGCCGATCCCGTCATGGCCTTCGTCGGCGGCACGGTCCGGGTGGCCCTGGTGACGGTGCACCACGCCCTGCGCGATGTCCCCGCGCTCATCACCGCCGACCGGGTGCACCGCACGCTCCAGGTGGTCGACCACGCGATGCGCCACCAGCTCGGCCTCCCGGCGCCACGCATCGCGGTCTGCGGGCTCAACCCACACGCCGGCGAAGGCGGACTCCTCGGCCGCGAGGAGCTCGACGCCATCGGCCCCGCGGTGCGGCGCGCGTGCGCCGACGGGATCTGCGCGCACGGGCCGATCAGCGCCGAGGAGGCGTTCATGCACCCCGACGAGAGCGACCTGATCCTGGCGATGTACCACGACCAGGGGCTCGCCCCGCTCAAGCGGCTCGACTTCGGCCGCACCGTGAACTGGACGATGGGGCTGCCGATCGTGCGCACGAGCGTCGACCACGGTACCGCCGACGCCCTGGTCGGTACGGGGCGGGCGCGCAGCGACAGCCTCGTGGCGGCCTTGCGCCTCGCGGACCAGCTCAGCCGGCGGTGAGCGTGGCGGCGGCCGTGAACCGCACCGGCGGCGCCGCTACCGCGCTTGCACCTCGATGCTCTCGGTGCACGCCCCCACACCCCACGCTTCCCATCGCTCGGGCGCACCGCCGAACGCGCGGCAGTCGGACACCGTGCTGCCGTCGCGCGAACGGATGACCAGCAGCCCCTGCAGCTCGGCCACCCCGCAGTTGAACCACGTGCTCGACCCCGCGTGCACGGCCGACCGCTCGTCGGCCACCGCGAGGCTCAGCCGCAGCTCGTCGCCGGTGCCGTCGACCGCCGCTTCGTAGCTGCCGAAGTCGTGCTGCTCGACGTACACGCCGTCGGTGCTCATCCACAACGAACCGCCGCCGGTCCATGCGTCGGCCTCGAGCACGACCGACCACGTCGCCGCCTCGGCCGCGCACTCCACCTTCGCCCGCACCAGCGACGGCTCCACCACCGGGACCTCGTTCCCCCCGGTGTCCTCGTGGGGGACGGGACACCCCGCGAGCACAAAAACAACGACGGCGCGGAGTCGCCCCCGCGCCGCCGTGCTGGACCACACCCCGGAGGGAGCGGCCACCCCCACTAGTTCGTGCCGCAGCCGAACGAGGCGTAGTAGCCGGTGGAGTCGTTCTCGGTGAGGCAGCCGGTGCCCGACGTGTTGATCATGACGTAGGCGAGGTGGCCCGCTTCGGCGATCGTCACGTTCAGGAGGGTGGTGCTGTCCTCGACCACGTCGCCGATCGCATCGACCGTCTCGAGGCTGAGGCCCGAGGTCGCCGAGCCGTGGCAGATGTCGGTGGAGCCGGAGTTCGGGCCGGGGCCGTCGACACAGTCCTCACCGTACCAGCCGTTGTCGGACTCTTCGGCGAAGCCGAAGGAGAAGCCGCCGCCGTCGTTGGTGACGTCGACGGAGACGCCGTCGGCGTTCCAGGTCGCCGCGAACGAGTCCGCGTCGGCGTCGGTGTCGGTGTCGGTGTCGGCGTCGCCGCTGTCGCAACCGCCGCTGTCGGCGGTGTCGCACTTGGCGGTGGTGTCCTTGCAGCCGTACGCGAACAGAAGCACGCCGAGCGCGCCGAGAGTCTTGAGAGCCATCATGTCCTCCATCGCCGCGGGATGCGGCGCAGTCAGTTTACAGTGATCGGGCCGTGACGCAAGCTGAATTGCCGTGACGGAACGACACGGGGCTAACCTGCGGGGACGGGCTGTCCAGCGGGCTCGGGGGCCTCGCCGCCTGCCGCTTCGCGCGCGGCGTGAGCTTCGGCCGCACGGGCGCGGAAGACCTCGCGTTCGATGCGCCCGAGCAGCGCATCGGTGCCCTCGCCCGTCCAGGCGCTGACACACTCGGCGTCGTATTCGTGCGCGAGGCTGGCCACCCGCTCCGGGTCGGCCCGGTCGACCTGGTTGAGCACCACGATGCGCGGAACCTCGCCCGCACCGAGCTCGTCGAGCGTGTGCTCCACGGTGTGCTTGTGAAACAGCGCCTCCTCGTCCGCCGCGTTGAGCACCAGGAGCAGCAGGTCGGCCTCGACCGACTCGTCCAGGGTGCTCCGGAACGCGTGCACGAGGTCCTTGGGCAGGTTGCGGATGAACCCGACCGTGTCGGTCAGGACGATCTCGCGCTCCTCGGGGAAACGAAGGCGCCGCGACGTGGGGTCGAGCGTGGCGAAGAGCTTGTCTTCCGCGTCGACCGCGGCGTTGGTCATGCGGTTGAGCAGCGTGCTCTTGCCGGCGTTGGTGTACCCCACGATCGCCACCAGCGGGAGCCCCACCCGCTTCCGCCGGTCGCGCCGCATCGAACGTTGGTCGGCGATCTCGCGGAGGTGGGCCTCGATGCGGTGCTCCCGCTCGTCGGCGCGCCGGCGGTTGATCTCGAGCTTGGTCTCGCCTGGACCGCGGCCGCCGATGCCACCGGTGAGCCGGGACATCGCGGTGGGCATGAGCGCGAGCCGCGGGCGGCGGTAGCGGAGCTGCGCGAGCTCGACCTGGAGCTTGCCCTCGCGCGTGGTCGCGCGCTGGGCGAAGATGTCGAGGATGAGCTGCGTTCGGTCGAGCACCCGAAGGTCGGTCTCGGTGGCGATGTTCCGGAGCTGGCTCGGCGAGAGCTCCTGGTCGAAGATGAGGTTTTCCGCGCCCAGGTGCATGCACCGCACCACGAGCTCCTTGAGCTTCCCCTGGCCGACGAGCGTGCGCCCGTCGAGCTCGCGACGCACCTGGAGCACCCGGTCGACCACGCGGAGCCCGGCGGTGTCGGCCAGTCGCTCGAGCTCCTCGAGCGAACGGCGCGCCCCGTGGGGGTTGCCGACCGTGATGGACACGCAGACCGCGGCGTCCTTCGGGTCGACCTGGCGGGTGGTGGGCTTGAACTGGGCCTCGAGCCCCTTGATGAACGCCGAGAAGTCGTCGTGCCACGCATGCACGTCGGCCACCGGCTCGACCCGCCAGATGTCCCCGCTGCCGGGAGGGAGCAGGTGGGCGAACTCCGTCGCGCCCGGCAGCCCGTCGCCCTTGGCCTGGACGACGACCACGCCGTCCAGGCGCAACAACGCGAGGTCGGTGAGATCGTCCTTGCTGAGCCCTTCCCCGCGCAGGTGGGTGTGGAGCAGGCGCAGGCCACGGAACCGCCCCGCGCGGTGACGACCCAGGTCGGGGATGAAGAGCTGGTGCGCGTCGCCGACCACGACCTTGTCGACGACGCCGAGCCGGTCGACGAGCACGCCCACCTGCCGGTTGAGCGCGCGGCTCAGCTCGGTCATGCGGCGCGCGAGCTCGGGGCTCACCCACCGATCGGCGGGGACCCGACGGTGGTAGAGGCCCTGCAGGGCCTTGTTCTCCGACGGCTTCAGCCCTTCCTTGTTCCCGAACAGCTCTTCCAAACGCCTCGCTCCGACCGGCCTGAGCTTCACACGCCCACGCCGCAGTCAAGGGTGGGGGATGTGGGGGCGCCGCGCCGCGACCCACCCCGAGGCCGCAGAACCCCTCGCGCGCGGCGCGCGGCGCGCACACGCACCCTTCCGACGAGCGGACGGTCGCGGCGCGCCGCCCAGGCGGGCCCGCTACTTCGTCGCGAGCGCCTCCACGATGCGCGGCACGTCGACCCCGGTGGCGCCCTTGACCTCCTCGGCGAGCGAGAGCACGTTGCGCGCGCTCGACGCCCGATCCGGCGGCAACATCGTGATCCGGTCGACCTTGACGCTGCCGATGGTGCCCACGAGCTCGTCGAGCATGACCTGGAGCTTCTGCACCAGGAAGATGTCGCGTGCGCTCTCGCCGCCCGCCTTCCACGTCGCGATCATCTGCTGGAGCACCGCGGCGCTGGCCTTGCCGTCCTCCAACATCTTCGCCGACGCCCCTCGCGCGTTGGACTCGGCCGCGCGACTCTGCGCTTCGGCGGGCGTGATCACGTCGGCCTCGAGCTGCAGGCGCACCTGCTCGAGCCGGGCGTGCTGCACCTTGAGCTCGGCCTCGGCGCGCGCCACCAGCGCCCGGACGCGGCCGGACTCCTCGGCGACGAGGGCCTCGCGGCGGGACACGGCGTCGGCGACGCGGCGCTCGTTCTCAGCGGTCGCGACCGCCCCCTCCGACGCGATGGACGTGAGCCGGGCGTTGCGGCGGTTCTCGGCCTCGCGCTTGATCGACGTGGTCTTTGCGGTCGCCTCCGCGATCTTGCTGCGGGTGACCAGCTCGGCGCTCTGCTTGCGGCCGATGGACTTGAGGTAGCCCTTGTCGTCGGAGACGTTCTGGATCTTCAGCGTGTCGAGCACCAGGCCCAGGCGCGTGAGGTCGTGCTCGGCCTCTTCCAACAACTTCTCGGCGAACGTGATCTTGTCCTCGTTGACCTGCTCGGGCGTGAGCTGGCTGAGCACCCCGCGCAGGTTGCCTTCGAGCGTGTCCTTGGCCACCTGGACGATGCGCTCCCGGTCCCACCCCAGGAAGCGCTCGATGGCGTTGTTGAGCACCGGCTCGTGGCCGGCGACCTTGACGTTGGCGACCCCCTGGACGTTGAGCGGGATGCCCCCCTTGCTGTAGGCGTTCTGGACCGCGACCTCGATGATCATGTTGGTGAGATCGAGGCGATCGACCCGCTCGATGAACGGGCGGCGCACCGAGCTGCCCCCCTTGATGACGCGGTACCCGATGTGGCGCCCTTCGACCTCGCGTTGGGCGCCGGAGAAGATGAGGACCTCGTTGGGACCGCAGATGTAGAGGAGGTTGCGGAAGACCGCGGAGGCCAGGAGCCCCATGAAGACGACGACGAAGACGAGGACGGCCGCCAGGATGAGCAGGTCCATGGTTCAGGCCTCCTTCGGGGTGGGGTTCAGGGAGCCGACGACGTCGACCCCGGTGGTGCGGCGCAGCTCCTCCAGGACCTGCGTGACGGCGGCGGGGTAGCCGGCGAGGAGGTTGGCGAGGGCCTTGCCGTCGCCGCTGTCCACGAGGTTGATCTCCCCGACCGACACCGACTGCACCTGCGCCGCGACGGTGCGGATCACCGACTCGATCTGCTGGATGAGGAAGATGTCCTTGGCGTCCGGGCCGGCGGCGAGCCACGACTCGGTGAGCAGGCGGAGCACTTCGGCCCCGGCGCGCCCACTCTCGGCGATCGCCGCCGCTTCGCCCCGCGCCTTGAGCTCCTCGGCGCGCTGGGCCGCGGCCGCCGGCAGGACCACGTCGGCCTGGAGCCGCAGCTCCTCCAGCCGCTTGCGGATCTCCTGGAGCTGCTGCTCCGCTTCGGCGCGGGCTTGCGCCGCGATCTGGGTGGTCTTCTCCTCCTCGGCCTTGGCGTGGCCGTCGAGGTCGGCGCGGACGCGGCGCAGGTCGTTCTCCTGCTGGATGATCGCGGTCTCGGCCTCCTGAACCGCCACCTGCGCATCTCGCCGCGCGTTGGCCTCGAAGCGCTCGGCCTCGGCCTTGGCGTTGGACTCCGCGATGTCCGCCACCATCAGCACGTTGGCGATGCGCTCGCGGCCGATGCTGTCGAGGTACTTCACGTCGTCCCAGACGTTCTGGACCTTCAGCGTGTCCAGCTGCAGGCCGAGCTTGCGGAGGTCGTCGTCCGCTTCGTCGAAGAGGGTGTGCGCGAACTTGAGCCGGTCCTCGTTGACCTCTTCGGGGGTGAGCTTCGCGAGCACGCCGCGGAGGTGGCCTTCGAGCGACTCCTTGGCCACGCGCTTGATCTCGTCGCGCTCACGCCCGAGGAACCGCTCGATCGCGTTCATCATCACCTCGGGCTGGGTGCTGATCTTCACGTTGGCGATCGAGTGCACGTGCAGCGGGATTCCGCCCTTGGAGAACGCGTTGGTCACGTTGAGGTCGAGCGGCATCAACGACAGGTCCATCCCGTCGACCTTTTCGACGAACGGCATGCGCCACGCGCGGCCGCCGGCCACCACGCGGTACCCGCGGCTGCCGCCGTCGGGGGTGGAGTGGGTGCGCCCGGAGAAGATCAGCACCTCGTTGGGCCGGCAGATGTGGAGGAAGCTGCGGATCAGGATGAAGAGCAGCAGGAGCCCGAAGCCGGCGGCTCCGACGCTCATGACCGTCATGACGAGAAGCTCCATGGGGGCTCCGGGGGCTAAGGAGTAGGCGCGGACGGCGTGGGCGAGGTGATCGTGGCCTCGCCGTCCTTCATGTCGACGACGAGCACCTGCTCGCCGCGCTCGAAGCGACGGGAATCGCGGGTGCGCGCGAGCAGGTCGAGGGACTGGCCGTCGTGCTGCACGCGGATCTTGCCCGGCTTGTCGGCGGCGATGGCCAACAAGACGGTGCCCTCCCGCCCGAGCAGCGTCTTGACGTCGGCGATCGTGCCCACGGTCCGCCGGTTGGCCAGGCGAAAGACCGTGGCCACGCCCAGGCCGACCCCGAGCCCACACGCCAACGACGCGGGGATGCTCAGGACGGGCGACACCCCGAAAAGTTCGAGCAGGGTGCCGGTCAGCCCGAAGCTCGCCGCCGCGAACGTCCAGAACCGAAGGCTGAACACCGTGGACACGAACGCGCCGACCTCGCCCACGTCGCCTTCGTGGGCGCCCGCTTCGGAGTCGACGTGGCCGCTGTCGAGGTGCGCGTCGGCGTGGACCTCGGCCTCGTGGCCCTTGTCGAACCCGAAGGCGCTCGCCGCGACGAAGATGCCGCCGAGGACCAGCGCGCCCGCGTAGATGGACAACAAGATCATTCAGGCCGCCTCGCGCACAAGGCCCAGCCGCCGATGAAACACAGCCCGCCGAGCGGCGTGATCGCGCCCAGCCAGCCCTGCCCGGACAGGACCAGGAGGTACAGGCTGCCCGCGAAGATCGCGACGCCCGCGAGCAGGAGCCGCCGGGTCCACACCGGCAACCCGGGCACGCAGAGCGCGACGCCGTGGATCAGGTGGTAGTGCGACGCAGTCTTCCAGGTGTCGAGTCGGGGATGCTCCCCAAGGGCATGCGCACCGAACGCCCCCAGGGCAACCCCCAAAGCGGCGATCACCCCGCCGATCCGCCGCCACCGTACATCGTCATCCATCCGACGCCTCCCGGTGCAGCTCGGCCACTTCGGCCGCGAGGCGCCGGCCGAGCGGGTGGGCCCAGCCCTCCGAAAGCGCGATGGCCACGGCCTCGTAGTACCACAGGGTGCCGTCGCGACCCCCGCTGAAGCGCCCCCACAGCGGCTCGCCCACCGTGGCGAAGTCGCGCCGGATGCACTGGCAGTTGTGCAGCTTGTCGGCCGCCGAGATGAGCTTGAGCTCCGCGGGCTCGGCGGCGAGGTGCGCGAGGTAGCGCTCCTTGCGCGCACGCCACGGCGGCTTGGGGTGGCCGACGCTGTCGGAGAGGCCGGCCACCAGCCGCGCCACCCGCGGACCGAACTCCGCCTCGAGACGGGCGGGCGCGGCCCCCGGCACGTCCTCCAACCAGTCGTGCAAGACCGCGGCGCAGAGCTGCTCCTCGTCGCCGCCGTGCTCGCCGACGAACCCGGCGACCGCGAAGAGGTGCGTGATGTAGGGGATGTCGGTGCCCTTGCGACGGACGCCGCGGAAGTCGGCCACCGCCAGGGCGACCGCCCGGTCGAAACGTTCGCCGTACAGCGGAGTCGAGGGCATGCCCGACGGCTATCCGCGGCATAAGAGCGCAGCCATGGCGTTGACTCAGGACTGGCGGATCACGTTCGGCGACCAGAGCACCGAGGTGCTCGCGGACAACTGGCTGTCGGCCCTGGCGCAGGCCCTCCCCTCGATCGGGCTCGATCTGGGCGCGATGGCGCGGCTGGTGTGCGCGACCGAGGCCGACGGTTCGGCCACCGCGCGCGACCCGCGCGCCGGCATCGAGATCCGCATCCAGCCGCTCGGCCAGCCGGTGCCGCCGAGCTTCGAGATGCCCGAATCGAGCTTCGCGTCGATCAACGTTCCGTTCGCGCGCGTGCCCGTCCCCGAGCCGCCGCCGGCGCCGGTGGTGCGCCCCGCGCCGGTCCCGGCGCCGGCCGAGCCGCCCACCTTGGTGCCGCTCCCCTCCCCCCTGGCCGCCGCTCCCGAGCGCGAGCTGGCCCGCACCGTCGAGCTCGACGGGCCCGGCCACCAGCTCCATCCGGCGCCGCCGCGGCCCGAGGTCCCGTTCGACGATCGGCTGGAGGAGCTCTTCCTCCGCCTCGGCGAGATCAACGACGCCGCCAACCTCCGCGACGCGTGCGCGGCGGCGCTGCGCATCGCCAACGAGCTCATCCCCGCCGAGTCGGGCGCGCTCCTGGTGCGCACGCGCGCGGGCGACGCCCTGCGCTTCCGCGCCGCGTTCGGGCCGGCCGCGACCACGGTGCTCGACACGACGATCCCGCTCGACCGCGGCATCGCCGGCTTCGTCTTCCAGCTCGGCGTGGGCGTGTCGATCGGCGATGCCCACCGCGATTCGCGGCACTACAGCCGTGTCGACCGCAGCACCGGCTACACCACGCGCGCGCTGTTGGCGGCGCCCGTGCGCGCCGAGACCGGCGGCGTCTACGGGGTGCTCGAGCTCATCAACCCACCGCGGGCGTTCACGGCCGACGATCTCGAGCTCGGCACGCGCGTGGCGGTGACGCTGGGCAACTACTTCCAGGCCATCGACTCCTGACGCCCCGGCGCCCGCCTCAGACGGGCATGTTCCAGATCGCCTGGTAGGCTTCGACGAACTTGTCGCGCACGCTGCCCATCGCCCGCAGGGAGATGTTCGCTTCTTCGAGCGAGATCATCATCTGGGCGTAGTCGTGTTCGCCCGAGCCGACGGCGTAGATCGCCCGGTCGGCTTCGGCCTGGCTCGCCTCGACGGCCTGCACCGCGTCGGTCAGCTTGCCGGAGAACTCCGCCGCGCCGGTCGCGCCCGCTTCGCCGACCCCGCCTGCACCCGGACGGGTGGCGGTGGGGGTCTCGAGCCCGGTCCACGCGCCGACGGTGGGGGGGATGGAGGTGATCATGGCCTACTTCCCGATCCCGATGGCGGTCATCGCCATGTCGCGCGTGGCCTCGACCACGTTGGCGTTGGCGTCGTACGCCCGCTGGGCGGTCATCAGGTCGACCATCTCCTCCATCACGTTGATGTCGGGGTACGCCACGAATCCGTCCGGACCCGCGTCGGGGTGGGTGGGGTCGTACACCCGCTTGGGCGGGGCCGCCTCACGCTCCACCGACGCGACGTGCACCTTGGAGGTGGCGGCGTCGAGCGCCTCGCCGAACGGATCGAGGGACTGGGCCTCGAAGGTCGGGACGAGCCGCTGGTAGGGGCCGCCCTCGGCGGTCCGCGTGGTCCGTGCGTTCGCCATGTTGCTGGCGATCGACGTCAGGCGCGTCCGCTCGGCGCTCAGGCCGCTCGACGCAATCGCGAAGGTGTCGAAGAAGTCGGCCATCACATCTTCCCGTCTGAGGCCGCGAAGCGCAGCATCGCCATGCGCCGGCTCATGCCTCCGGAGACCGCCTGGTAGAAGAGCTGGTCCTCGACGAGGCGCCCGGCCTCCCGCTCGAGGTCGACCGAGTTGCCGTCGAGCGACTCGGCGGGCGCCGCGAGCTCCACGAGCCCGCGCTCCATCTGCGCGTCGAGGTCGAACTGCTCGCCGCGAACGCTCCGTTCCATCACCTCGCCGAGCATGGTGTCGAACGGGGCGATCTCCTTGGCCAGGTAGCCGGGAGTGTTCACGTTCGCGAGGTTGCTCGAGGTGAGCGCGTGGCGGGCCTGGGTCAGCTCGATGACCTGCGCCAGGCCGTCGTACATCCCGTCGAAGAGCCGCATGCCCGATTGGGGAACCATGGCAGTTGCCTCCTGGTTCTCCCTTCGGTCACCGGCGGAAAAGGTTGAGGGGCGGGACGCAGATTTCTTTTCGGGCGGTGCGCCGCGACCGTCCCGAAGCGCGCCGAGGCCGGCGCGCACCGCGGCGCCGGTTCGACGCGCCCTGGCGCGGTTCAGGGCCGGCGGTGCGGGCGCGCCTGGGCGGAGAAGCTGCGTTGTGCGGCCTCTTCACGCGCGAGGGCGCCCCAGATCCCCGGGCTCGCGGCGGCGGCGTCGGCGAGCAGCGGGGTCGGCGGGGCGTCGGTGTCGGCCTCCAGCCGGGCCGCGCGCCACGTCGCGATGTCCCGGGTGGTCGGGTCGGTCGCCAACCCGGCGACACGGGTGGCCTCGACGGTCGCTTCTTCGGTCCGCCCCGCCGCGAGCAGGCACCGCACGAGCGCTTCGCGGACGAGGAGGTCGGACACGTCCGGGATCGGCGCCGCGGCGGCCGCCTCCTGCAGGGGGGCCGTCGCCGCTTCGCAGTGGCCGTCCCGCGCGTCGAGCAGGGCGACGCGCGCGCGGGCCTCGACCGCGTGGGACGGCGCACGGGCGGCGTCGGCCCAGGCGCGGCGCGCGCGGTCGGGATCGCCGGCGAGCAAGGCCGCACGGCCTTCCAAGAGGGCATACTCCCCGGCGGCCTCGGCGTCGGGGCGCTGGCGCCGCAACCACTGGACGGCATCCATCGCGTCTTCGTAGTTGCCGGTCTCGACGTACAGCCGCGCCAACGAACGGACGCTGTCGCGGCCATCCCACCCTCGCGTGCGCTCGATGTCGGCGATCTCGCGCCACACCGCCAACGCGTGCCCGCGCAGGCCGGTCTCGGCGTAGCGCATCGCGATGCGCCGCAGCAGGTCCACGTCGTCCAGGCGCGCGGCGAGCTCCGGCGACCAGGTCGCCCGATGGAGCGCGAGGGCGTCGAGGGTGCGGCCCTCATCGAGCATCCGACCCATGCGCGCCGACCACGCCGCCGCGTACCGGTCGGCGAGCGGCCCGTCCCCCAGCCGCGGGTACCGCCGCACCAGCGAAGCGTAGGCTTCGAGCGACTCGCGCTCTTCGCCCAGGTGGGCGTAGAGCTGGGCGAGGACGTACAGCGCCTCGGCGCCGGCCTCCCCGGGCAGCTCGGCGTCGCGGCTCGCGTCGGGCAGGTACGACGCCCAGCGCCCGGGGGCGTCGTGCAACATCGACAACAGGCGCGTACGCCCGCGGAGTACCCGCCGCGTCTCGGCGTCCAGGGCCACGCCGCGGACCGAGGCCAGGGCTTCGGCGGCCGCGGCGAGGTCGCCGGCGAAGAGGTAGCTGTCCGCCAACAGCAGGCGCGCGAGCTCACGCCGCGGCCCGTCGGTGAACCGCGCCGCGCGGGCGTACGCCGCGCGCGCCTCCACCACGCAGCCGCCCTGCGCGAGCAAGACGCCGCCGAGGAGCTGTGCTTCGGGCGAAACGGCGCTGGCCACGAGCACCCGTCCGTAGCCGGCGCCGTCCGGGCCCACGGTCGCGAGCTGCACCGCCGCGAGCACCTCGACCGCCACCTCCGGCGCGCCGCCGGCGTCGACGCCATGCCGGGCGCTGGCCTCGGCGGCCGCCCCCGACTGCGTCGCGAGCTG
>SXOM01000007.1 GCA_005776735.1 Pseudomonadota bacterium | reverse complement strand
GAGATCGAGTCTGCGTGGGAGACGGCGGTGGATGGCCTGCTTCCGAGCGACGGAAGCGGCGCCAACGTACAGATTGGGACGAGTTTCGTAACAGACACACTGGACGGCGACGATTCCCTCATCAACGCCGTGTTCATGGAGGAGGGCTTCGTCGACAACGACGTGCCAGAGGGAAGCCTCGCCAAGGCAAGTTGCACACAGGACTCCACTCGAGAGTGCCTGAGTATCGACTGCGACATTCGCGTCGCCACGGAGGGCCGATACGCAGGCGTTGACACTCCGCTTCCGTTCAGTACTGCCTCGTCGACCGCCGTCGGCTACGTCAGCCTGGCCTACATCTTCGAACACGAACTCGGACACACCCTCGGCCTCGGGCACCAAGCCGCCGCTGGGTTCCCGGGCACCATCATGGCGTCGACGGTGTACTGGGACTCCAGCACCGCTTGGGACTTCTTCGCCGCGAGTTCGGACGATCAGCAGGCGCTCGCCTGGATCTACGGGGGGTGATGGCGGGAGGGCGCGGCGCCGCGACCGTCCGCTCGTCGCACCGGAGCGGGCGCGCCGCGCACGGCCGCCGCGGTGGCCGCCGGACCCCGTCGAGCTCGGGACGGTCGCGGGCCACCGCCCCCGTGTGTCGTCTATCGACGCCGGTGGAGGGCGGCGGCCAGCACGAGGAGGGCGCCGCCGAGGCCCGCGGTGCTCGCGCCGCCGCGACTGTCGCAACCGGCCGGCGGCGTGGCCTCCCCGGCCACGAACACACCCCGGCTGATCGGGAAGAGCACGTCGGCGGTGGCGTAGAGGTAGTACTCCTTGCCTGCCTCCAACGCAGGCGGGGCCGCGCCGTCGGCGGGCCAGACCTGTGTCATTCCCGCGGGCACCTCGCCGTAGGTGACCGTCCCACTCGCGACGGGATCGCCGTCGGGCGGGAGGTCGAGGCGCCAGAGGGTGCCTTCGGGTGTGTCGAGGTTCGGGGGCACTGTGGGGGACAGCGAACCCTGCTCCAGCACGTACACGAAGCGGGCGCGGCCGGGCGCCCAATGCAACACGCCGTCAGCATCGACCCCCTCTTCGGGGGTGCACACATCGGGCTCGTAGTAGAGCTGCGCGTCGAGCGGCCCGGCCCCGTACAGGTCGCCCGCGAAGTCGTCGGCGACCTTGCCGCGGTGGGCGAGCTCGGCCGTGAAGAACGCGAGCATCCGCGCCTGGTCGGTGGTGGGGAATGCGCTGTGGTCCGGGTTCTCGGCGGAGTTACGAGAAAATCCGTTGTTGTCCTCCGGGGGGTAGGTGCCGAAGCCCACGGTGGGAATCCACCCTGCGGCCATCGCGAGGCCTCGGTCGGAGAACTGGTTGGCCATGTTCCCTTCGAAGTCCACGTCGAACACCGAGGGCCCGTCGGGCGCGAGCTGCGAATGGCAGCACTCGCAGCTCGCCGAACGGAGCTGACCGCGTACCCAGTCGAGCTCGGCGACGTAGGCTGCGTCGTCCATCCGCGCGTCGGCCTCGTCGGCGAGGGGGTTGGCGGGCACCGGCGAGTAGGGTCGCTGACGACGGATCACCTCGCACTCGGCGTAGTCGGAGAACGCTCGCCCCGCTTCGGTGGCGCCGGAGACCACCTGCCAGGTGCACACCTGGCCGTCGGAGGCGCCGGGGGGCTCGCCGGGGAGCGGGTCGGCGCACACCCGCTCCGGCCACGGCCACGGGTCGTCGAGCACCACCAACTCATCGGTGCCATCGCAGTTGGCGGCCGGCTCCCACACCCCGCCGGCAAAGGTCTCGCACCCGAAGCGGTTGCTCCCGCACTCCGAAGCGTCGGTGCCCTCGACGGTCGTGCGGATCTGGAAGCCGTCGGCCTCGTAGGTGCAGGTGCCGAGCACGTCGTCCACGTCGCAGGCGACGCCCGGCTCGAAGACGGCGCCGTCGTCGGCGCAGTGGGCCTCGGCCTCCTCGTCGGTGGCGTCGTGGAAGTCGCGGCACTCGGGCAGGCCCGAGAACGAGCTGACGTAGGAGCAGCTCCCGACGGAGGGGCCGCGGAGGACCACCTCGGTGGGGGCGCAGGCGGCGAGCACGAACAGGAGGGTCTGCATGGGTTGAGGGCACCTTGCCCAGCCGGGGTGGCGTCGTCCAGCGACGAGTTGTCGAGCGGTAGCGGACTTGACAGATATAGGATGTGTCCTATAGTGACCCCATGCTCTTCCTGGTGGTCGCGTGCGCCGGCCCGCCGCGGGTCGCCACCGTGGACAGCATCGGCATTCCGGCCGCCGACGGGGTGCGGCTGGCCGCGGATGTGATGCTGCCGGTGGCCGAGGGAGGGACGCCCGCGCCGACCGTCCTCATCCAGACGCGCTACTGGCGCAGCTTCGACATGCGCGTGCCCGACCGCCCGGGGCACGCGCCGCAGGGCCCGCGCGAGGGGGTGGCCGACGCGCTCGCCGAGGCCGGCTACGCGGTCGTGATCGTCGACGTCCGCGGCACTGGCGCGTCGGAGGGGGAGTGGCGCGCGCCGTTCGCTCCGGTGGAGGTGGAGGATGCGCGGGCGGTCCTGGACTGGATCGTGGCGCAGCCGTGGAGCGACGGGCGCGTGGGGGCGTACGGGGTCAGCTACGAAGGCAGCACCGCGCTCCTGGCCGCCGCCACCGGTCACCCGGCGCTCGAGGCCGCGCTCGCACGAGAGGTGGAGTGGGACCTGGCCGGGGAGATCCTCACCCCCGGGGGGCTGCCGCTGCGGGCGTTCGCGGAGGAGTGGGGGGCTGCGGTGGCGGAGCTCGACCGGGGTCGTGTCCCGAGCCTGTTTCCGCCCGAGGCGAAGTACGTCGTGCGGGGCGTGCGTCCCCTCGACGACGACCCCGATGGCGCCTTGCTCGCCGCCAGGGTGGCCTCCCGGCGCGTCACCGACGTCGCGGCGGCGGTGGCGGCGGTGCGCGGGCCCACGGGCGCCTTCGGCACCTCGGGGTGGACGGTGGGCGAGTTGGGGCCGCGGGCGCACGCGGCTGCGCTCGAGGCCACGCCCACGCGGCTCGGGTTGTGGGGGGCGTGGTGGGACGCGGCGACGGCGCTCGGCGTGCTGCGTGCCTATGGCGAGCTCGGCTCGACCTCCCTGGTGGATGTGCGCATCGGCGCGTGGAACCACGAAGGCGACGCGCCGATGGCACCGTTCGGCGCGGGCACCACGGTGCCGGTGGGCGAGGTCGTGGCGTGGTTCGACGTGTGGCTGCGCGGCGCCGGGAGCACTCCGCGGGCCGAGTGGTTCGAAGCCGGTCGGGACCAGTGGCACCCGCTGACGGGGACCTCCCTGGTGAGCGGTGGGTATTGGCTCGCGGACGGCGGCCGGTTGTCGGAGACCCCGACGAGCACCGCGCCCGAACCGGTCACCGTCGCGCCGGTGGTCGAGGGCGACCGCACCCGCTGGAGCGCCGGTGTGCTGCGGGCGGTGCAGTTCACGGTGCCGCCCGGCCGCGGTGGCGTCGCGTGGACGAGCGCGGCGCTCGGCGCGGACCTGCGCCTGGCCCCGGGGGCACGGCTTGAGTGTGGGTGGTCGTCGGAGCCGGCGGCGGCGGCGCTGGTCGCCCGTCTGGAAGCGGTCGGGCCCGACGCGCGGACGGTTGGCCTGACCGAGGCCGTCGTCGACGCGCAGGCCGGGCGCGCGGAGTTCCTCCCCGTCGGCGTCACGGTCCCTGCGGGCTGGGCGCTTCGTGTCCGCCTCACCGGCGGCGACCCGGCGCTCTTCACGCTACCCCACGAGGGGCCGGCGCGCTGGACGGCGGCGGGCCCCTGCCAACTCGGCCTGAACCTCCTGCCCTCGTAGGCCCCATGTCGCTCCGTCACGCCATCCTCGGCTTCTTGTCGCACCGCCCGCTGTCCGGCTACGACCTGAAGAAGGCCTTCGACGGTTCGGTCGCCCACTTCTGGGCGGCGGACCAGGCGCAGATCTACCGCACGCTCGCCGGGCTCTCCGAAGAACGGCTGGTGGAGGTGGAGCGGGTGGCGCAGGAGGTGCGGCCCGACCGCAAGCTCCATCACCTCACCGCGTCCGGTCGGGCCGAGCTGGTGGCGTGGCTGCAGGCGCCGACGGTCGCGCCCGCGCGTCGGGAACCGCTCCTGGTCAAGCTGTTCTTCGTGTCGGAGGTGGCGCCGGAGCACCTCGGTGTGCTCTTGCGGACCGAGTTGGCCGCCGCGGAGCGAGAGCTCGCCACCCTGAACGCCGTGGCCACGGGCACGGCTCCCGCGTTCGCGGCGGCGCCGCCGACGCAGGCGCTCGGGCCCGCGCTGACGTTGTGGGCCGGCCTCGCCGCGACGCGGGCCTGGCGCGATTGGCTCGTCGCGGCGCTGGGCACCCTCGAGGGGGATGCGCCGATGGCCGCGGTGCTGGCCGCGCTCGCCGCCGGCGCCTGAGCTTCGCCGGGCGAGATGTATCGCATGTGTCGCATGTGTCGCATGTGTCACATGTGTCACGGGGCGGGCGCCCCGCGACCGGTCGGGTCGCGAGCCGGGGCGGGCGGGCGCCCGGCGGCGATGCGAGGCGCGGCGGAAATCCTCCGGCACTCATGACCCACAAGCGTCGCCGGATTTCCGCGAGGCGGGCATAAGCCATCCCGGATTTCCGATTTTCGCCCTCCGGAGCACACCAGCGTCGCGGCTGCGACGGACAAACCTGCGATTTTCAGATTCCAGGGCCGCGCGGGCGACCCCGCGTGGAAATCCGGGGGGGCTTACACGGCGGCCAGGGAAATCCGACGTGGCTTACGGCGGATGAGCCCCGGCGGATGTCCGCGCCGGCGGGCCCCCGGCCTCCGCCGCCACGCCCACCTGCGTCGCGCGTCGTCTCCCGCCGGGGCCGGGGCCCCGCTGCCTCCGCCGCCACGCCCACCGCCGT
>SXOM01000423.1 GCA_005776735.1 Pseudomonadota bacterium | reverse complement strand
GGGTGGTGCAGGCCGCGGCGGTGCTCGCGCTCGCGGGCGGCATCGTGCTGTGTGCGCCGCTGGGCGGCCTCGCGTCGCAGGTGCGCGCCGCGGTCTCGGCGGCCGACGAGCTGAGCCTGCAGCGGGGCGAAGCCCTGGTGCTCGCGCTCGGCCAACGCAACGCCGCGCCGGTGGCCGAGGCGCGCCTGGTGCAGCTCGACGTCGGCTTCGTCCTGCAGGAGGCGGGCGTCCGCGACGCGGTGGTCACCGACGCCGCAGGTACCGTGCTCGCGCCGCCGGAGCGCGCCCGCACGAGCATCGCCCGGGCCCAGGTGGTGCTCGACGCCAAGACCGCCCACGACACGGCGCGGGTGCAGGCCGACGACGGCACGTGGGAGCTCGCGACGCCCATCCGCGGCGAGGTCACCGCCGGCTCGGGCGCACGTACGGTCGTCGGCTACGCCTGGCTCCAGTACGACCCCGCCGTCGCCGCGAGCACGGCGGTGAGCCCGTGGTTGCGCATCGCGGCCGGCCTGTTCACGCTGCTCGGGGCGGCCGGTGTACTCGTCGCCGGCGGCTGGGTGCTCGTGCTCCGGCCGCTCCGCGCGGTGCAGGAAGAGACCGAGCACGCGCTGCTCGACCACGTGGACAAGGTGGTGTCGCCGGTGCGCTGGGGCCCGCTCGAGGCCCTGGTGCACAGCATCAACCGGGCCATCGTCCGCGGACGGGGGCGCTGAGCAGGGCGCGCGCCGCGCGGCGGCCTCGGAACCGCGTGCGAACGGTCGCGGCGCGGCGCCCCACGGTGTAGAACGGGGCATGCGCCGGCTGTTGATCCTCCCGTGTGCGGGCCTGGCGGCGTGCGATGGCGCCACCGTCGATCGCGTCGGTGTGCCCGACCTCCGCGTGGCCGAGGACATGGGCACCGTCGTGCTCGCGGAGTGGGAACCCCCGGCCGATACGCCCGACGAGTTGGTGCTGGCGTGGAGCCGCGACGGGGCCGCCTGGGCGCGCACCCCGGTCGAAGCGGGCGCGCCGTGGCGGGCGGTCGCGTTCGGCCTGAAGCCGTCCACCGGCTACCAGTTTCGGCTCGAGGGGGAGTGGGCCGGCGAGGCGGAGATCGGCGCGATCGTGCGCCTGGAGACCGCAGCCCTCCCCACCACCGCGCCCACGCTCACGATGGCCGAGGCCGAACCGCAGGCGGGTCTTGTCGCGGTCGGGGTCAACAGCGATCGCTCCGGCGCGGCGTTCTTCGACGGGGACGGCGACGTCGTGTGGTGGTGGGAAGTTCCCAATTCCGAGCTGTTGCTCACGCGGGTACTGCGCTCGGTCGACCAGCGTTCGGTGCTGGTGAGCACCTTCAACTCCCCCGACGGGGAGTACGAAGAATCGGAGCTCGCCATCCACCGGGTGGCCTACGACGGGAGCGTGGTCGAGGTCATCCCCACGCCGGGCGGCCACCACGACTTCACCGAGCAGGCGGACGGTACCCTGGCGTGGTTGTCGGCCGACACGCAGTTCGTGGGCGAAGTCCCGATCAGCGGCGACACGCTGGTGGAGCGGAGCCCCGACGGCGCCGAGCGCGTGGTCTGGAACGCGTGGGACACCCACACCTACGACAGCGACGACCCCCGGTACGACCACGACTTCTTGCACGCCAACTGCGTGAAGTACGACGACACGACCGGCCGCTACTGGGTGAGCCTGCGGGCGACGGGCGAGCTGGTCCAGCTCGACCCCGCGACCGGGACGGTGGTGGGCACGCTCTTCGGCCCGGCCTCCGACCTGGAGCTCACCTCGGGCGAGAATGTCGCCTTCCAGCACTGTTTCACCCTCACCGACACCGGCTTCGTCATGATGGACGACCGGATGCGCCAGGACGAGGTGTCGCGCGCGGTCGAGTTCACCACCGACGTGGAGGCGGGCACGATGGCGCAGACCTGGGAGTACCCCTCCGACCAGGACCTGCACCTGTTCGGCCTCGGCGACGCCCTCCCGGCCGGCGACGACGTGCTGATGGTCTGGAGCTCGGCCGGCCAGCTCCAGCGCGTCGACCGCGCGGGCGTCACGTCGTGGCGCGGCACCACCGGGCTCGGGACCTACCTCGGCTACGGGCAATACTCGACGAGCACCACGGTGCTCCCGTAGCGCCGGCGGCCGGGCCTACGCCGCTTCGTCGGCGCTCGACGCCACGCCGAACGCGCTCTTGATCGTGTCGAGCGACAACTTGTCCTGGTTGTAGAACAAGAAGCTGAACAGGCTCGACGCCGAGGCGTACTTGTACACGTCGCGCCACGACTTGATGGTCTCCAGGTGGCGGGCGAGCGTGATCGGGCGGAAGTAGAACTCGCGGTAGAACCGGCGGTGGAGCTCGATGATGTCGTCGGGCTCGAGGCCCCAGGGCACGAACGTGGGCTCCCAGAAGCTCTTCTCGTCGGTCTTCTGGCTGACCAGGCGGCCCCACTTGGTGCCTTCGCGCTCCCAGATCTCCATCTGCGGCGTCTTGGGCAGCAGGGTGTTGATCTGCACGGTGACGTCGTGGAGCGGGATCGACTTGGCGAACTCGATGCTCTCCTCGATCGTCTCCTTGCTGTCGGGCATGTGGCCGACGATGAAGAAGGCCTTCGGACGCAGGCCGACTTCGTGCGCGGCGGTGACCGCCGCCCGGATCTTCTCCTTGGTGATGCCCTTGCTGATGAAGTCGAGCACCTTGTCGGAGCCGGACTCGATGCCGAAGCGGGTGCGCCAACAGCCGGCGTCCTTCATCGCCTGGAGCAGCTCACGATCGACGACCTCGACCCGCGAGCTGCACGTCCACGACACCTTCGACGCGATGTCGCGGCGCACGAACTCGTCCATGATGCCCATGACGCGCTTCTTGCTCGCGCAGAACAGCGAGTCGACGAACGCGATGTCGCGGGCCCCGAAGTCGCGCACCAGGTACTCGACCTCGTCGGCGATGTACTCGGGGCTGTGGCTCCGGTAGCCGGACTTGGCCTTCTGGCAGAACGCGCACGCGTGGGGGCAGCCCCGCGAGGTGATCATCGCGAACTTGGGCGAGGCGTGCTCGTCGATCGGGATGGGCTTGTACAGGTCGTGCGGGAGCAGGTGCCGCGCGGGGAACGGGAGCAGGTCCAGGTCCTTGAACCGCGGGCGCGCCGGCGTGAAGTGCATGGCGCCGTCGGGCTTGCGGTAGACGATGCCCTGCACGTCGTCGAGGGGGCGGCGGCCGGCGTAGTGGTCCGCCAGCTCTCCCATCGTGAACTCGCCTTCGTGGATCACGCCGACGTCGAAGTCGGGGTGCTGCATCGCTTCGTTCGGCAACAGCGTGACGTGGTAGCCGCCGAGCACGATCGGCACCGCCGGCATCGCGCCCTTGAGCGCGGTGCTCAGCCGCTTGGCCGTCTCGAACACCACCGTGGTGCTGCCGATGCCGATGACGTCGGGCCGGCTGGCCTCCACACGCCGCACGGTGCCCTTGACGTCGAGCTTCTCGGCTGCGGCGTCGATGGCGGTGACCGTGTGCCCGGCCTGCTCGAGCATCGCCGCGATGTACAGGATGCCCAGCGGCGCGGAGTTGAAGAACAGGTACGCCGTGACGGGGCTCACGGTGCCGTTCTCGAGCACCGAGTCGATCGGCGGGTTGATCAGCGTGATGCGCATGGGGACACCTCGGCTCAGGGTAGCGCAGGTCGGGCGGTTCGAACGTAGCGTGTGCCACGGGGCACGCGATCTACCAACGCTCGGGCGGGACCGGCGTGAACTCGATGGGCTTGCCGTCGGACCCGATGGAGTCGACCAACGTGACCTCGACCCAGCGGTCGAGCGCACGCGCCTCCTCGGTCGCGGCGCTGATGTTGGCCGCCCGATCGCCGGCGGAGACCATCAACAGCCGCGTCTCCGGCACGCTGCGCGCCAGGAGCGCGGCGTGGAGCGCCTTGGCGCGGACGAGCGTCTGGGCGGCGGCGCCCACCGGGCCCCGGCTCGCGTCGGTGGTGACCTTGATCTGCACGACCACCGCGGGGTGTGCCAGGAGCGCCGCCGCGAGCTCGTCCAGGCGGGGGGCGCTCTCCGGGAGCAGGGCGTCGTCGGGCCCGAAGACCACCGTCTTCTGCCGGCCGAGCACCGTCGCGAGGTCCGGCGGGAGCACATCGGGGCAGCCATCGCCGTCCTCCCAACCGTTCTCGGTCTCCGCCTCCAGCCGGCACCGGTCGTCGGCGTCGGGGAACGCGTCGGCGTCGTCGTTGTGGTCCTCGCAGCCGTCCTCGTCCTGGTAGCCGTCCATGTCCTCGGCCTGGCCCTTGCACTGGTCGAACGGGTCGGTGATGCCGTCCTTGTCGTCGTCGGGATCGAGGCACCCGTCGGCGTCGTCGAAGAAGTCCCAGTCCTCGAGGCTGTCGGGGCACTTGTCCTTCTTGTCGGGCACCCCGTCCCGGTCGCGGTCGGGCGGCGGCGACCACCGCACGTCGACCCCGACCGAAGCCAGCACGATCGGCCGGGCGTGGGTGGGCTCGGTGGCCGGCTCCTCGCCGAACGACATGCCCCCCGACACGTCGGCCCGCACGCTGAGCGGCCCCCACACGCGCACCCGGGCCGCGACGGTGGCGGCGGCGAGAAAATCGACCGCCGGCGTGGCCCGGAACCCGAGCGCCTCGGCCGGCGTGAGCAGCCCCACCCGCCCCTCGTCGAGGTTGACCGTGCGCCACCCGACCCCGCCGCCCGCCGTGAGCCCGAACGCCGGGTCGTCGACCGCCACCGCCAGCACGTCGAGCCGGTTGAACGCCGTACGTTCGTCGTACCCCCCCACCCGCGTCTGGCCCGAGGCCCACGCCATCGAGAACTCCAACTGCACCCGCGAGTCGGGCACCCGCGCGCCGGCGCGGACGAAGACCGCCGTGTCCTCGGTGACGAAATCCTCCGTCCCGGGCACGTACCCGCCGAACGCAGCGCCGACCGACAACATCTTCGCGAACGTGGGGATGGGCAGGGCCGGCATCCCCCCGAACTATGATCCCGACGGGCGGCGCGGTAGGCCCGTCCCGACGCAAACCGGGGCAGGGCCGCGCCGCTTCGCCACCTGGGCGCACGCCAGAAGCGCAGGCCCGCCGCTACCGCGGCCCGAGTCGCCGCAACCGCAGCGCGTTGCTGACCACGAAGACCGACGACAACGCCATCGCGCCCGACGCGATCATCGGGTCGAGCCAGCCCGCCGCGGCGACGGGGATCGCGAGCACGTTGAAGCCGAAGGCCCAGCCGAGGTTCTGGTGGATGACCCGGAGCGTGGCCTGGCTCAGGTCGAGCGCGGTGAGCGCGCGTCCGATGTCGCCGCCCACCAACGTCATGGCCGCGGCCTCGCCCGCGACGTCGGCGCCGCCGCCGATCGCGAGCGACACGTCGGCCGCCGCGAGCGCGGGCGCGTCGTTGAAGGTTCCCGTGCTGACCTTTATTGACACGCCCGGAGCCTATCCCGGTATCGATGCCGAGGAGCGTGGCCAGTCTGAGGCAATCGCCCGCAACCTGTATGTCATGGCCGAACTAAAGACCCCGATCATTTG
>SXOM01000422.1 GCA_005776735.1 Pseudomonadota bacterium | reverse complement strand
CCTCGGCCGCTGGGCCGACGGCGTGCGGCGCCTGCACCGTGGCGACGACCTGACCGGGGCCCGCGCGGCGCTCCGCGAAGCGGTGGAGGCGGCGCCCGGCCTGGTGCCGCTGCGCGCCGACGTCGTGCGCCGCCTGCCGGACCTGGGGGAAACGCTCGCGGGGGTGCCCCCGGCCCCGGCGTGGGCGCTCGAGAACCGGTAAAAACACCAAAAGCGCCGGTGACGGCGCTTGGTGGTCCCGAGCTCCCGGCACGCCGGGAGCGACACGCCGACGACTAGGTCGCGGTGGCGGGCGGGGTGCTGCCGGACGGCGGCGCCTTGGTCGGCATCTTGCGCATCGCGCGACGCGCGGCCTTCCGGCGGCGCTTCTCGGCGAGGCGCTGCTTCAACCGGCGCTTCTCGCCGGGCTTGAGGTAGAAGCTGTTCTTCTTGATGTCCTTGCGGATGCCCTCGCGCTCCACCTTGCGGCGGAAACGGCGAAGGGCCTTCTCGAAGGGCTCGTTGTCGCGGACGGTGACGAGGACCACTCTCTCACTCCAAAGGGGCGGCGCGGTCTAATCGAGATCGCCCTCCCGCGCAACCTCCGCGTGGCCCTCGGGCCTCAGAACACCACGCTCACGGCGCCGCCGCCGTAGAACATGGAGTGGAGCCCGCCTTCGAGGCGGATCGACGCACGATTGCTGATGTTGAAGCGTACGCCCACGTTGATGTCGACCATCGGGATGACCGGGGGCATGTCGCCGTCGGCGACCAGCTCGGCGTCGTGGTGGCAGGTTTCGACCCGCTCGTACGCGGGCGCGAGCACCCCGCACGACTGGTCGTAGTTGTTGTTGTTGGCCTCGGGGTCGCTCGGGTCTTCGCCCGGCTGCCACTCGTACAGGTCGCCGAGCACGATGCCCGCGCCCAGGCCGGCCCCGAACAGGAAGCTGAGCCAGTTGGTGGCGTGCAGTTCGTAGGCGTAGTCGGCGCCGAGGGTGATGACCGCGAAGTTGACGGGCTCGACCCACGAGCCGTCGTCGGGGTCGGGCGATCCGCGATCGGCGTCGTCCCAGTACCCGGCTTCGATCATCGGGTTGAGGTACTCGACGTAGAAGATGCCGTTGGCCGACTTCTCCTTGATGACGAACTCGAGCCCCAGGGTGTAGGCGTTGATCTCGGGGCGGGCCGGGTACTCGTCGTCGTCGTGGGCGCTGACGAACGGGTCGAGGATGTCGCCGGGCACGGTCATGTACCGCCCGCGGAAGCCCACCTCCATGAGGAAGCTGCGGCGCTTGGTGCCGCTGGAGGCGTCGCTGCCCGCCGCTTCGTCCGCGAGGCGGAGCGCGGGGGAGAGCGCCGAGGGGAGGGGCTCGGCGGGCGTGGCGGCGAAGGTGGTCGTGGCGGCGAGGAGGAAGAGCATGGCGACCCGGGTGGCTGGGGGGCCGATCGTGCTTTATCGGAGGGCCCGTGTCAACGATCTTCCTGCTCCTCGCCGCGTGCGTCCACCTCGGTACGGTGCCGGTCGGGGAAGGTTGGAACGTGGTCGCGGCGCACGCGCCGGTGGTCGAGCCCGACGTGGACGAAGCGGTGCGCGGGGCGGTGGTGCAGGCCTTGGCGGCCCGGCGTGCGGCGGGCCCCGCGCCGCTGCACCTGTGGGTCGAGCGGGCCGACTGGCGCCCGGGGCGCCGCACCGGAGACACCGTCATCTACGACGCCACCCTGGTGGTCCGCTTCGTCGCCGGCGCCCGCGAGCGCACGGTCACCGCGAGCCGACCCGTGCCCGACCCCGGGACAGCCGGTGCGGCGGTGGAGGTGCGCGCGGCCGCGTTCGCGGCCCTCGCCCGGCAGGCGGCCGACGAAGGCGTCGCATGGCTGGTGCTCGGCGGCTGACGGGGGGATAGCCCGGCGCCATGGCGTCGATCGACGAGCTGCAGCGGAGCCTCTCGCGGCCAGCGCCCATCTACGTGTGCGTCGGCGACGAGGCGCTCCTGGTGCGCGAAGCCGTCGAGGTGGTGCGCACCGCGGTGCTCGCCGGCGGCCTCGCCGCGTTCAACCACGCCGTGCTCTCCGGCGGCGAGGAGGGCGCCGCCGGCGTCGCCGAGGCGTGCCGCCAGGTGCCGGTGATGGCCGACCGTCGCCTGGTCGAGCTGCGCCAGGTGCAGGACGCCAACGCCGCCACGCTCGACGCCCTGCTGGAGTACGCCCAGGCCCCGGTCTCCTCCACGGTGCTCCTGGTCACCGGCATCAAGATGCCGGCGCCGTCCGGTGGGCAGGACCGCGGCCTGCGCTTCGTGAACCAGGTCAAGAAGGTCGGCCAGGTCTTCAAGTTCGACGGCGAGGGCCTCGATCCCGGCGTGTTTGCGCGGGCGCGCGCCCGCACCTGGAACGCCACGGTCGACACCGCTGCGGTCCGTGCGCTCCTGGAGCTCGGCGGCGAAGACTACGACACGCTCGCCGGCAACGTCGAGCGGTGCGCGGCGTTCGTGGGCGAAGGGGGCGTGGTGACCGCCGCCGTGGTGCAGGAGGTGTGCGCCAGCACGGCCGAGGCCGACGTGTGGGGCCTGACCGACGCCATCGTCGCCGGCGACGCCGACGCCGCCCTGGCGAGCCTGCACCACCTGCTCGAAGATGGCGAAGCGCCCCACCGCCTCATGGCCAACATCGCCTGGCAGCTCCGCCAGGTCCTGCTCGTGCAGGACGCGTTCCGCCGGCAGATCCCCGAGCGCGAAGCGGGGGTGCGCATGCCGCCCGCCAAGCTGCGCGCCGTGCGCTCGATGATCGAGCGGAGGCCGGCCTCGCCGAGCGCGATGCTCGAAGCGTTGGCGGTGGCCGCCCGGCGCATGAACTCGTCGCGCGCCGGCGACCGCCGGGTGATCGAGGCGTTCGTGATGGGGCTCGTCGTCCGGAGCTGACGCCCCGGGCGGGTGCCCCCGCCCGCACCGCGCGCGCCGCGGGCCGGACCGGTTGGCTCGAAGCGGCCGGTCGCGCCGCGGCGCCCCGAAAAACAACCGAAGCCGCCCGGGGGCGGCTCGGCGGCAGTAGCCCCGGAGGGACTACTTCTTCAGCGCGTTCGCAGCCTTCGCCATGCGGCTGAGCTTGCGGGCGGCGGTGCGCGGGTGCACGACGCCCTTGCGCGCCATCTTGTGGAGCGTGGACATCGTCTCGTTGAGCTGCGCGGCGGCGGCGCTGGCATCGCCAGCTTCGAGCGTGGACCGCATCGCCTTGACCGCGTTCTTGACGCGGGTGCGGTGGTGACGGTTGCGCTCGTTCGCCTGGGCGCTGGTGCGGATGCGCTTGATGGCGCTCTTGTGGTGGGCCAAGGGGACTCTCCAGTCGGTCGGGAAGCGCGTCTAAATGGGCGCGGCGGGCTTGTCAAGGCGCGGGGGCTGCGGTACAAGGAGCGTCCCCCCCGGCCGCTCCCCGCGGCCTCTCCGTACCCCGCCCCTCCGACGGACCCAACGCGATGCAGGCCGAGCGCACCTTGCAGGTGCTGCCCCGTCCCGAGCCCCAACTCCGGCGCGCCGAGCCGCCGGTGCACATCGGCGTGTACGACGGTCCGTTGGACCTGTTGTTGTACCTGGTGCGCAAGGAAGGGGTCGCGCTCCGCGAGATTCCGGTCGCCCGCATCTGCGAGGCGTACCTTCAGCACCTCAAGGAGCTCGACGACATCGATGTCGACAGCGCGGGCGAGTACCTGGCGATGGCCAGCACGCTCTGCCTGCTCAAGGCGCGCGAGCTCCTGCCGCGGCCCACGCCGTTGCATCCGGAGGTCGAGGAGGAAGATCCTCGGCAGGCGCTGGAGCGTCGGCTGCTCGAGTACGAACGGTTCCGCGACGCGGGCGAGCAGCTCGGGAAGCGCCAGCTCCTCGACCGCGAGGTCTTCGCGCGCCCCGAGGTGCCGGCCGCGCCCGACGAGCAGGCCATCGACCCCGGCACCGACACGTGGGGCCTGGCGCGGATGTTCTACGGTCTGCTCGACAAGCGGGCCGAGCCGCCGCCGGTGCACCAGGTGGCGTTCGAGCCGTACAAGATGGCCGACAGCGTGCGTCACGTCCTCGGCGTGCTCGACGACGGGGAGGAGCACACGCTCTCCGAGCTCTTCGCCGACATGCCGTTCCGGCGGGCCCGGCTCCTGACCTTCCTCGCGGTGCTCGAGTCGGCGCGGTTCCAGCTCCTCGACGTGTGGCAGCGCATCCACCTCGGGGCGGTGGCCTTGCGCGGCCGCGTCAAGGCGTCCGAGGCCGACCTGTCGATGTTGCAGGGGCACGAGCACGACGATCGGACCGAGGGGAGCTGACCGGTGGCCGACGACGAGGCCGAGCTCCCGCCGGACGAGAACGTCATCGCCTTCCCGAGCGGGGAGGGCGAGGCGGACGAGTCTGCCGAGGACGCCACGCCGCGCTCCTGCCCGCAGGAGCTGCTCGTGCCGGCGCTCGAAGCCTGCTTGTTCGCGGTGACCCGGCCGTTGCCCGAGGCCACGCTCGCGGCGGCGCTCGGGGTCCCCGAAGATCAGGTGCGCGTCGGGCTCGGCCTGCTTCGCGATCGGCAGCTCCGCACGGGCTCCGGCGTACGCGTGGTCGAGGTCGGCGAAGGCTGGCAACTTCGGACCGAAGCGCGGCTGGCGCCCTGGGTGGCGACGGTTCGCGGCGGGAAGCCCTTCCGCCTGAGCCGTCCGGCGCTCGAAGCGCTCGCCGTCGTCGCGTTCCGGCAGCCCGTCAGCAAGGGCGCGGTCGACGAGGTGCGCGGCGTGGACAGCGGCGCGATGTTGCGGAGCCTGCTCGACCGGGGCCTCGTGCGCATGGTGGGTCGCAGCGACGAGCCGGGCCGGCCGATGCTCTACGGCACCACGCCGGCGTTCCTCACGCTCTTCGGCATGCGGTCGTTGGCCGACCTGCCGACGTTGCGCGACATCCGGGTGCTCCGCGACGGCGGTCCGAGCGAAGACGACCCGTAGGGCGGCGCCGCGCGACCGTCCCGATGCGCGCGGTGCCGGCCCGGCGCCGCGCTCCGCTGCGGGCGCTGTGCGGAGGGCGGCGGGACCCTACACCCGGAGGATTCCCGGCCCGTAGGCGGCGACCGCGTCGTCGTGCGTCACCAGCACGAGGCCCTCGCACCGGGCCTGGGCGACGAGCAGTCGATCGAACGGGTCCTTGTGCAGCGGGGGGAGGTGCACCAGGTCGGCCGCGTGCTCGCCGGTGATCGCGACCTCGTGGGCGCCGCCAGCCAACAGCGCGCGTCGCAGCCGCCGCGCGTCGACCACGAAGTCGGCCCGTCCGAGCCCGGACTTGATTTGGACCTCCCAGATGCTCGCGGCGCTGAACCACAGCTCGTTGAGCGGGTCGGCCACGAGCCGCCGGGCGGGCTCGGGAAGGCGAGGATCACCTGCCGCAGCCCAGAGGAGCACGTGGGTGTCGAGCAGCGCCTTCACCCCGGCCCCGAGAAGCTCGCCGCCAGCTCGTCGCCTCCCATCGTGTCGAAGTCGTCGGGGACGGTGAGCTGGCCGCGCAGGCAGCCGAGCACGCCGACCGATCCGGTGGTGCCGGCCAACGGCGTGAGGCGCGCGACGGGCCGGCCGGCGTTCGCGATCACGAACGACTCACCCGCGGCAACGCGCTCCAACAGGCGGGAGAGGTGGGTCTTGGCCTCGTGAATGTTGACGGTGCGCACGCAGCCTCACGAACTAGACTAAGTTAGCTTAGTCTGACGCGCCGGTCAAGCGCCCGCTCGGCGTGGCGCGCCAAGCGCACCCGCGGTCGTCCACTCCCCGGCCACGACGGTTGGGCCGGAGCGGCGCCGCACGACGCGCCGTTGCGCGGGCACGGCGGGCCCGGCGGCGCCGTCCGCCCGGAGGCAAAAACTCGAACGCCGACCCCCGCATCGCTGCGAAAGTCGGCGTTCGAGGTTGGTTGCGGGGACAGGATTTGAACCTGT
>SXOM01000421.1 GCA_005776735.1 Pseudomonadota bacterium | reverse complement strand
GCCCGTGCGGCCTTCCTGGTCACGGTCGACGAGGGTGGGGAGCACCGCAGCTACGCGGTGCTCGCCGGCGACATCGCCGAGGCCGCCCGCCTCGCCGTCGCAGGGGTCGGCAAGCGCGGCACCGTGCGCGCCGTCTCCAAGGTCGCCGACCTGCTCTGAGGCGCTCCGGTTCTGCCGCGCCACCGGTGGGTGGCCGGCAGGACCCGCCCGCGCGGCCGCCGGCATGGAGCCGCTGCGGCCCGGGCGCTCCCTGCGGGCGGCCCCCGCTCACCAGAACAGGCGTGCCCACTCCGTCTTCAGGACTTCGCGCGCGTCGGGGCGCAGGCTCGTTTCGTGGTCGGTCAACCACACCGCCGCGGCGCGCCGTGCGTCGTCGAGGGTGAGCGCCACGCCCGGCCGTGCGGACTGCATCAGCTCGGCGGTGAGCGCTTCGATCGCGGTGTCGTCGAGGTGGCCGAGCTCACGCAGCAGCTCGAGGAAGTCGGCCGCTTCGGGCTGCAGGTCGACATGGACGTAGGGGGTGCTCATCCCGCGGCGACTATCCGGTTGGCGTGACCCAGGACGCGCACGATGAGCCCGGGCGCGTCGGCGGGCCAGGCGCCGGCGGCGAGCAGGTCGGCGCAGCCGAAGAACGACGGCGCCTGCGCAGGGCCCGGCCAGGCGGCCACCGGGCGGCCGAACCGTTGCGCGTGGGTGGCGGTGATCTTCGCGCCGGAACGATGGCCCGCCTCGACCACGACCACCCCGCGCGCCAGCCCCGCCACCACCCGATTCCGCTCGGGGAACGTGTAGCGGGTGGCGTTCCACCCGTAGGGGTACTCCGACAGCACCAGCCCACCCCGGCGCACGATGCGTTGGCGGACGGCGGCCTGCCACGCGGGCATCGACGCGGCGAGCCCCTGGCCGATGACCGCGATGGTGCGGCCGCCTGCGGCGTGGTGGGCCTCGGCGTCGATCCCGGCGGCGAGGCCGGAAACCACCACGGCACCATGGGCGACCACCGCGGCGGCGACGGTGCGAGCCGCCGCACGCCCCGTGCTCGTCGTGTGTCGTGTTCCCACCACGGCCACCCCGGGCGCTTCGAGCAGGGTGAGGTCGCCCTCGACCGCGAGCGCGAGCGGAGCCCCCGGCAGGCCGTGGAGCGCGGGGGGCCAACGCGGATCGTCGGCCCGCAGCCAGGTGCCGGGGAGCGCTTCGCTACGCAGGACGCGCGCGCGCCACGCGAGGTCGGGGAGCGCCTCGAGCATCGCTTCGGCGCCGAGCGGCGCGAGCGAGGTGACACCAGGGGGGAGGCGAGGAGCAAGGCGGGCGAGGCCCGCCCACAGCGGTGGGAGTCCAGACATGCGCACAAGCTCTGCACGCATGTTCAGGTGTCAAGCTAGTCGAGGTTGGGCGTCCCGACGACGGTGGTACCCACCCCGAACGAATCGCCCGCGTCGACCACGACGGCCGTGGAGGTGTGCTCTTCGGCCCGGACCACCACCACGCGGCCGGTGACCCGCTCGGGCAGGCGCTTGTCGGGGCGGTCCCGCCAGCTCGCCAGCGCGTCGTTGGCGCGCACCAGGTACAGCGCGGTGCCGACGTCCACGCCGTCTTCGGTGCCGGCGTCGAGGAAGACCGTCTCGTTGACCGAGGGCATGGCCTGCTCGATCGTGAGCCGGCCGATGACCTTGGCCTTGGTGTCGCCTTCGGGCGCGGTGACGTCGACCGTCAGGTCGACGGGGATGTGGTCGCCCACGATGTCGCCGCGAAGCGCTTCGATGAAGCTGTCGCGAATCTGGGCCGTCGCGATGTCGTCGTCGGTCTGGACCACCCGCACCGTCGCCACCACGCGGTAGACGTTGCGGCGGCCCGCCTCGGTCTTCACGCTGCCGTCCTGCTTGCGGTAGAGGTTGAGCACCGTGCCGCACTCCACCCCTTCGGTGTCGTCGAGCTTGAGGTGCACGTACGTCTCTTCGCCGAGCAGGTGCCCGGGCGCGTCGGCGGCGATCACGCGGCCGCGAGCGTTGATGTCTTCGGCGGTGCCGAGCACCCCGGGGGCGGTGAGCTTCTGCCCGTCGCGCGCGGAGTCGTACAGCGGGGGGAACCCGCACTCGCTGTCGTTGGTGGCCACCGTCTGTGCGGGCGGCTGGTACGGCACGTCCTCGACCTGCTCGACGCCCGCCGAGGGGGGCGTGAGCGCGTCGCCCAGCGTGAAGTAGATGCGGTTGCCCGGGTAGATCCAGTGGGGGTTGGTGATGTACTCGTTGTACGACCACAGTTGCGGCCACTGGTAGGGGTCGCCGAGGAAGCGCGTGCTGATGTCCCACAGCGTGTCGCCGGACTGGATGACGTAGAAGTCCGGGGTGCTGGAGGTCCCCCCCATCTGGATCATGCCTTCTTGCGCCAGCGCCGGCGCGGAGAGGGCGGCGAGCATCAGACCAGCCAGCATCGAGACTCCTTCGTCGGCGCGAGTCTCGATCGGAACCGGGCCGATGTCAAGGGGCGGGCACCACCGAAGGGGCGGTCGCCCCCGAGCGGGAGGCCACGGATTCCATCTGTCCGAGGGCGGCTTCTCGCGAGCCGTACCCGCTCACGCGCACCCGCTGCACGCGGCGCCCGTCCACCAGCGCCGCCGCGCGGTAGGCGGGCACCTCCGCGGCGCGCAGCTCGGCCACCAGCCGCTCCGCGCTCTCGAGGTCCGGGTACTCGGCCACCTGGATGGCCCACCCGCTCGTCGGGATGCCGCCCTCCGACACGTTGGACGCGGCCTCGAGCTCGCCCGGGAACGCCAGGTCGGCGCGCTGCTCGGAAGCGACACGCGCCAGGAGCGACTCGAGCGTGCCGGCCCGGACCTCGTCTGCGGTGAGCGGCATGCGGTCCGGCGCGGGGCCGACCTCGCGCCCCATCCGCTGCGAGACGGCAAAACCAAGGAAGAAGGTGAGCAGCGCCAGCGCGACCGACATCGCGCCCAGGGCGTAGAGGTGCCCACGCGAGAGCTGAATGGTCTGATCCTTCATGTCGCGCACACTATCACATTTGACGCGTCAAGAGCTGCCGTGTTCGCCCTTCTTCTCCATCCACGTGGTGACCTCGGCCAACCACGCGTCGCCGCCGCGCTCGGCCTCGACCCGGATGGCGTCGAGCCGGGCCTTGGCCACCCGTGCATCGTTGCTGACCACGGTCGCGGCGACCACGGCGGCGCCGGGGTTTTCGAGGTAGCCGACCTCGGCCGCGGCCACGTGGTGTCGCACCTGGATGCGTTGGACGAGCGACTGCACCACGCGGCGCCGGTCCTTGAGACTGAAGCTCCGCGGGATGTGCAAGACAAGGCGGATCACGCCGATCCAGAGCGCCTCGTCGGGGGCGGGGAGGTACATCGCCTAGGTGCGGGGGACCTCGACCTTCACCGAGAGCTCGATGCGATCGCCCACCTGGATGTCGTTGTACGCGTCGAGCTGGATACCGCACTCGAAGCCTTCCACCACCTCGCGCACGTCTTCCTTGAAGCGCTTGAGGCCGGTGAGCTTGCCTTCGTGTACCAGCTTGCCCTGGCGCATGACCTTGCCGATCGAGCCGCGCTGGACCTTGCCGGAGACGACCATGCAGCCGGCGATGGGGCCGGACTTCGACACGTTGAACACGGCGCGGACCTCGGCTTCGCCGACGCGCTGCTCTTCGTACACGGGCGCGAGGAGGCCGGTGAGCCGCGCCTTCACGTCGTCGATCGCCTGGTAGATGATGTCGTACCGCTTGATCTCGACCTCGTGCTGGTCGGCCGCCTGGCGTGCCTTGGCGTCGGCCTTCACGTTGAAGGCGAGGATCAGCGCGCCGTTGGCCGCGCCGAGGTTGACGTCGGACTCGTTGACCGGGCCGATGGCCGCGTGCAGCAGCTTGAGCTGCGTGCCGTTGACCTCGATGCCCTCGAGCGCCGCCTTGAGCGCTTCGAGCGAGCCGCCCACGTCGGCCTTGAGGACCACGTGGAGCACTTCCTGCGTGGGGGCCGCCGCGGCGCCGCCCTGCTTGAACAGGTCGTCGACCGTGAGGCGCTGACGCTGGCCCTGGGCCTGCGCCTTGGCGTGCGCGGCGCGGTGTTCGGACAGCGTGCGCGCGTCGCGTTCGCTGCCGACCACCACGAACTCGTCGCCGGCGTTCGGCACGTCTTCCAGGCCGAAGATCTCGACCGCGGAGGACGGGCCCGCCTCCTTGACGCGGGCGCCACGCTCGTCGCTCATGGCGCGGACGCGGCCCCAGGTGGTGCCGATGACGAGCGTGTCGCCCTGACGGAGCGTTCCGGTCTTGACCAACAACGACGCCACGGCGCCGCGCCCGGTCTCGATGCGCGACTCGATGACGACACCTTCGGCCGGGCGCTTGGCGTTGGCCTTGAGGTCGGCCACCTCGGCGACCAGCAGCACGCTGTCGAGCAGGCCGTCGATGCCGTTGCCCTTGAGCGCGCTGATCGGACAGCAGATGACGTCGCCGCCGTACTC
>SXOM01000420.1 GCA_005776735.1 Pseudomonadota bacterium | reverse complement strand
GCCGGCGGCGTGGCCGCGGCCGACCCCACGCCCGAGGCGATGCGCGACGCGCTCGATGCCCGCGCGGCGCAAGCCCGCGCCGCGCTCCTGGAGCAGGCCGACCCCACCGACGAAGAGCTCGCTGCGCTCGACGCCGCGGTCGACAAGATGAACACCCGGCTCAAGGCCCAGGTCGACGCGTTCGTGGCCAGCGTGGAGGCGGGCGGCGAGCCCGATCGTCGGGAGCTGATGGAGTTCGCCGCCGAAGCGCTCGACGCGGTCATCGAAGCCGACGACGCCTTCGTCGGCGCGCTCCCCGAAGACGTCCGGGAGTCGGTCGACGCCGAGGTGGTCGATCCGTTCTCGTACATCGACGGCGAAACGCTCGAGTCGTTGGCCCGCCTGGAGGGGCTCGGCGAATGAGCGGCGCGACCCGGTGGTGGGGCTACGACGTGGCCGTCGTCGCGCTGTACGAGGTCCAGCAGGCGCGCCGGAAGCGGCTCCTGCAGGCCCTGGTCCTCGCGTACGCCGCCGCGACCGGCGCGGCGCACTGGGGGTTTGTCCAGGCGCTCGCCGAGGTCGAAGGCCAGGTCGCCGACACCCTGCACGTCGCGCGCACCGAGCGGCCGGGAACGCTGATCCAGGAGGTCGTGGCGTCGGAGTCGATGCGACGTTTCCTCGGCGACCTCGTCGGCGACTCGACCACGCTCGACCGCCTCCTCGACACGCCGGTGCTCGCGCTCTGGGCGGGCGCGGTGGGGATGGTGCTCCTGCCGGTGCTCGCGATGGCCGGCACGACGGCGTCGATCTCCGCGGAGATCGAGTCCCGCTCCATCCGGTACCTGGCGCTGCGCACCGAGCGGCTCCCGATCGTGCTCGGCAAGCTGCTCGGCCAGGTCGGCATGCTCGCCGCCGCGGCGCTGGTCGGCGTGCTCGTGACCGAAGCGGCCGGGCTCACGTTGATGGTCCGGGTGCCTCCGCTCGCGCTCTTGCTCGGCGCCCTGGAGCACACCGGGCGGGCCTGGGTGTACGCCCTCCCCTACGCGGGGCTCGGGCTCTGCGCGTCACAGTGGCTCGGGCGCACCAACGTCGCACGGGTCGCGGGGGTGTTGCTGCTGGTGGGCACCACCGTCGCCCACCCGGTCCTGCTCTGGCTCAGCGACACCACCCTGCCGGGCCGCTTCGCCGACCTGGGGCGGCTCTTCCTGCCCGGGACGGGCTGGAGCGACCTGTGGTCGAGCAACCCGGTGGACTTCAGCCTGGGGGCCCTGCGCCTGGTCGGGGTGTGCCTGGTGTGGACGGCGGTGGGCTACCTCCGCTTCGACCGGCGCGACCTGTGAGCGCGGCTCCGGTCCGGCGCGAGTCCGCCGCCGCCCTGACGCTCGAGGGGGTCGAGCGTCGGTTCGGGCGGGCCAAGGCGCTCGACGGCGTCTCGTTCGTGGTGCCGACCGGGAGCCTGTGTGCGCTGGTGGGCGAAAACGGCGCCGGAAAAACCACCACGCTGAGCATCCTCGGCGGCTTCCTCAACGCCGACGCCGGCCGGGTCGACGTCCTCGGGCTCGGCCCCTACGCCGTGGCCACCCACCGCGGGCGCGTCGGCATCCTGCCGCAGGACGCGGAGCTGCCCGGCGAGAGCACCCCCGCCGAGCTCCTGTACGCGTGGGCCCGCCTGCAGGGGCTCACCGCGGCCGCCGCCCGCCGTGCGCGCGACGAGTGCCTGGACGCGGTGCTCCTGGCCGACCGGGCCGACGCGCGGGTGGGCACGCTCAGCCACGGCATGCGCCGCCGACTCGCCGTCGCGAGCGCGCTCGTCGGCGAGCCGGAGCTCAGCCTGCTCGACGAGCCCACCGCCGGGCTCGACCCGGCGCAGGCGCGCCACCTGCGCGAGGTGCTCGCCGCGCGCCGGGGCCGGGCGACGGTGCTCGTGTCGTCGCACAACCTGCCCGAGCTCGAGTCGCTCTGCGACCACGTCGTCATCCTCGAGCGCGGGCGCTGCGTGCGCGCCGACCCGATGGACGTGGTCACCGGCCGCAACCGCGACGTGCGCGTGCGCCTGGCGCCGCCGTTTCCGCCCGGCCGCGCCGAAGAGGTGCACCTGCGCCTGGCCGACACCGACCCGCGCGACCTCGCCGACGCCACCACCGAGCTGTTGCACACCTTGTTGGCGGAAGGGGCCCGCGTGGTCGAGGTGCGCCGGGGCGACGCGCTCGAGGAGCGTTACTTCGGCGAACGATGACCGGCCTCTGGCTTCTGTTGGCGCCTTCTCCCGCGGACCTCGCGCCCGGCGCGCCCGAGCTGCGCACCGAGGAGGCCCGTTACGCCGAGCTGGGTGCCGCCGCCGAGGCCACCGCCACGGCCGCCTTGTCCTTGCAGGCCGCGTGGGCCGAGCGGACCCCGCCCCGCTCCCCGTGCGACGACCACGCGCGGCTGGAGCTCGGGTGGCGGCTCGAACGGTTCGGCGCCGCGTGGCGTGAAGCGTCGCAGGCCCTGCGGGTCCAGGCGGGCCGCCTCCGCGCGGTCGCGGCCGAGCCCACGGTGTCGCCGCTCTTGACGCCGGCGGCGCGGGCCG
>SXOM01000419.1 GCA_005776735.1 Pseudomonadota bacterium | reverse complement strand
GAGCGCCCGCACCGCGCGCACCATCGCCGCGACACCCTCGACCGGGGTGGTCGGCGTCAGGCCGTGGCCCAGGTTGTAGATGTGGTCGGCCGCGCCGCCGGTGGCCTCGAAGACGCCGCGCACAGCGGCGGTGATCGCGTCCTCCCCGGTGAACAACACCTCGGGGTCGACGTTGCCCTGGGTGGTGATGCCCGGCATGGTCGAGCGCACGAGCGCGAGCGAGGTGGTGTGGTCCACCGAGATCGCCGGGAAGCCCCAGGCATCCGCCTGATCGATGCGATCCTGCGCGCCGCGAAGGAACAAGACCGCCGGCACGTCGGCCGCGCGCAGGCGGTCGGCGATGCGCCGCAGGCCGGGGATGCAGAACCGGGCGTAGCGCTCCTTGTCGAGCATGCCGGCCCAGGTGTCGAAGACCTGCACCGCGTCAGCCCCGGCCCGGGCCTGGGCGAGGATGTGGTCGGCGACGAGGTCGGCGAGCCGCTCGAGCAGGCGGGCGCTGCGCTCGGGCGCGGCGTCGAGCGCGGCGAGGGCCTCGGGGAACTTTCCACCTTCTCCCTGCACCATGTAGCAGAACAGCGTCCACGGCGCGCCGGCGAAGCCGAAGAGCCCATGGGTGGGCGCGGCGCGGCGGAGCTGGGACACCGCCTGGTAGGCGAAGTCGAGCCGCTGGTGCACGCCGTTCCAGTCCAGCGCGGCCACGTCGGCGTCGGTGCGCACCGAGCGGGCGAACTTCGGACCGTCGCCCGGCGAGAACGACAAGCCGAGCCCCAGCGCGTCGGGGATCACCAGGATGTCGGAGAAGACGATGGTGGCGTCGAGGTCGAAGCGTGCGAGCGGCTGGAGCGCGACGGTCGTGCACAGCTCCGGCGAGTGCACCAGCTCCATGAAGCTGACGCGGGCCCGGACCTCGCGGTACTCGGGCAAGAACCGGCCCGCCTGGCGCATGAGCCAGACGGGGCGCCCGCCGGGAGCGGGACCGCGGTGGAGGGCGGCGAGGAGGCGCTGACGTCCGGTGGTGTGCATGGTCGGCGTCATAGCGCCCGGGTTGTGCGCCGCGGGTCAAGCGCCGTTCACCGCTCCGTCAACACGCCCGCCACGCGGAGACCGGCTCCGCTAAGAACGAGGCCATGGCCACGGTCCCCCTCCTGAGCACCCGCGCCGCCGAAGACGCCGCGCGCCTGGCGTGGGCGGGGCCGGTGGTGCTCGCGCCGACCGTGGAGTTTCTGCCCCTGGAGCCGGGCGCCGACGTGTACGCCGACCGGAGTGTGCTCGCGGTGACGACCCCTCGCAGCGTGCCCGCCGCGTCCCGGTTCGCCCCCGGGCGCGAGGTGTGGGCGCTCGCTCCCCGCACCACCGCCGCGCTCGAGGCGGTCGGCGTTCGGGTCGATCGCGCGGTGACCGGCGGCGTGGCCGACCTCCTGGCGGGGGCCGACCCCTCGCGGGTGCTGTTGTTGACCAGCGACCTCGGCGTCGCCGAAGCCGCCCGGCGTTGGCCCACGCTCACCGCGCTCGCGACCCACCAGACCCGACGGCCCGACGCCCTGCCCGAAGGTGCGCGCGCGCTGTTGGCGTCCGGCGGCGCCTACGATGTCCTGGTCGCGAGCCCCTCCGCGGTCGAGAACCTGGACGCCCTCGCCCCCGGCGCGCTCGGCCGCGCCCGCCGGGTGTACTGCCACGGCCGCAGCACGCTCGTCGCGGCCCAGGCCTTCCATCCCACCCCCGAACCGTACGTCCTCGGAGACTGACATGCAACGCAACCGCCGCTTCCGCCGCACCGAGTCCCTCCTCCGCCTGTTCACGGAGACCGAAGTACCGGTCCGGAGCCTCGTGCCCGCGTACTTCATCGTGGAGGGCACCGGGGTCCGCCGGGAGGTCCCCGAGGGGAGCGGCCTCGTGCAGCTCTCGCTCGACGTGCTGCGCGAAGAAGGCAAACGCGCCAAGGACGGCGGCGCGGAGGCGGTCATGCTCTTCGCGGTGCCCGATCACAAGGGCGTGCACGAAGCCACCAGGGCCGACTCGCTCGCCTGCCGGGCGGTGCGTGCGCTCGAGGGCCTGGAGCTCACCCGCATGGCCGACGTGTGCCTGTGTTCCTACACCCCCGACGGGCATTGTGGCGTGTGGCAGGACGGCACCCACGGCCGCCACGGGGGCGTCGACAACGACGCCAGCGTCGCGCTCCTGGCCCAGGTCGCGGTTCGGCTGGCCGACGCCGGCGCGGAGATGGTGTGTCCGAGTGACATGATGGACGGCCGGATCGCCGCGATCCGCGCCGCGCTGGACGACGCCCACATGGGCGAGACGCTGGTGATGTCGTACGCCGCGAAGATGGCGTCGGCGTTCTACGGCCCGTTCCGCCACGCGGCCGAGAGCGCCCCCCAGCACGGGGATCGCCGCGGCTACCAGATGAACCCGGCCAACGCGCGGGAAGCGCTCCGCGAGATCGAGACCGACCTGCAGGAGGGCGCCGACCTGATCATGATGAAGCCGGCGCTCACCAACCTCGACCTCATCGCCGAGGTGCGCCGCCGCTGGAACGTCCCCCTCATCGCCTACCAGGTGTCGGGCGAGTACGCGATGGTGCACGAAGCCGCGCGTGCCGGCCGCATCGACCGCACGCGGGCCCGCAACGAGACGCTGGTGTCGATCCGCCGTGCCGGCGCCGACCTCGTGGTCACCTACTTCGCGCCCGAGTTCTGGTAGTTCGAGGGCGCGGCGCCGCGACCGTCCGCACGAGCGGCCGAGGCGGGCGCGCCGCGCGCGGGGGGATCGACATCGACGTCGAGACCAACCAAACAGCTTCGCGGCGCTTCGTAGCCATCGAGTCGTTCGAGGGTCGAGCGTCGCTCCTCGGCAGTCGACTATCGAGTTTGGAGAATCGAGGCTCGACGCTCGATGCTCGGGCTCGACCCTCGACGCTCGGGCTCGACGCTCGGGCTCGAAGACCGCGGCCACCCTCGCCTCCGGCGGTCCGCGGGTGCATCCACCAGCGCGGGCTCGACCCCCCGCCCAGACCGGCTCCGTGTCCTCCGTGCCCTCCGTGGTGCACCCTTCCGGTGTGCGCGCCATCGGTGTGGATGGCCCCCGTCGGTGACCTCCGGCGCCACTGTCCAGCGCCCGCCGACCCCCACGAGGCGACAGCCTGACGCTCGACGCCTCACAAGATGCGTCATGCGGAGAGCCACGCGAAGGCGAATTCGTCATAGACGCCGCGGTGGCTCGGTTCCGGGGATATTACGTCATGGTCTACACGGCCCAACTGGTGCCCTGATGGTCGGTTCCCTGCTGTACGTCACCCTCGCGCTCGCCGCCGACCTCGAGCTCGACCTCGCCGTCTCGCCGCTCCGGGGCGAGGGCTGGAGCGCGCCGATGTGGTACGGGGAAAAGGTTGTCGGTGGAGATGTGGACACCGACGG
>SXOM01000418.1 GCA_005776735.1 Pseudomonadota bacterium | reverse complement strand
GTGCCGACCTGCATCGGCATCGCGAGCTCGCCCACCAGGGCGGCCTCGCGCACCTTCCACGACGTGAGCGGCCGGTACTGCCCGTCGCGCGCGGCGTAGGCGTGTGCGCCCGCTTCGATCGCGCGCCAGTCGGTGCCGGTGGCCAACGCCACGGCGTCGACCCCGTTCATGATGCCCTGGTTGTGCGTGGCCGCGCGGTACGGATCGGCCCACGCGAACCGCCACGCGGCGGCGATGCCCTCGGCGACCTCGATGCCATCGGCATCGTCCTGCGCCAACAGGTCGACCGGGATGCGCACCCGCGCCCGCGCCACGCGCCGGTCGGCGAGGTTGGACAGGATGCGCAGGCCGACCTGGCCCCCCGCGATGGCGGCCACCTCGGGCGCGAGGCGCTCGGCGATGGTGTTGACCATGTTGGCCCCCATCGCGTCGACACAGTCGAGGTAGAAGTGGAGCACGAGCATCGCCTCGGGGGGCTCGCCCGGCTCGTCGTACACCAACTCCCGCACCTCCATCCCGCGGAGGCCACCGCCGAAGCCCACCAACTGCGGGTGCACCGCCGCCGCCAGCGCACCCAACCGCGGCAGCTCCGCGCGCACGCGCGCGGCGGCGCCGGCGCCGCACCCGGTGAGCTGGACCTGCCCGATCATCACGCTGTCGTCGCACTCGGCGTGGATGCCCCCCGCGGTGCGGGTGAGCCGCGCCATGTTGCTGACGGCAGCGACGACGCTCGGCTCCTCGACCACCATGGGGACCAGGCGATCCTCCCCGTTGAGGAGGAGGTTGACCGCGACGGCGTTGGGCAGCGCGTACAACCCCACGACGTTTTCGATCATCGCGTCGGCCACCTCGAGGGAGAGACCGCCCCCCACGGCCCACCCGGCCGCGAAGTGGGTGCCCACACCCGCACCCGCCAGCGCGGCGTCGCGACGCTGGGCGGGGCTGAGCTTGAAGAAGCCAGGAATCCGGGAAGAGGCCATGTCGGGAGGGCGTCTATCGCCCCGACGCCGCCTACGCGAGCGCCCCCTCGTAGAAGCTGTCGAGCAAGGCCTTGTACTTGGCCTCGACCGCCTTGCGCTTGACCTTGAGCGAGGGGGTGAGGTCGCCGTCCTCTTGCGTGAGGTCCTTGGGGAGGATCGCGTACTTCTTGATCGTGGAGAAGCTCGGGAGCTCCTTGTTGTAGGCCGCGAAGACCCCGTCGAGCTCTTCCTTGACCTTCGGGTGCGTCAAGAACGCGTCGTACTCGACCTTCTCCAGGCCGTTGGCCTTGCACCAGCTCTCGACCGTCTCCGGCGCGATGGTGACCAGCGCCGAGCAGAAGTTGCGGTTGTTGCCGTGGACGATGACCTGCGAGATGAGCGTGCTGCGGGTCTTGAGCTTGCCCTCGAGCTCCTGCGGGGCGACGTACTTGCCACCCGAGGTCTTGATCAGGTCCTTCTTGCGGTCGGTGATGCGCAGGTAGCCACCCTCTTCGAGGTGGCCGATGTCGCCCGTCATCAGCCACTTGTCGGCGGTGAGGCACTCGGCCGTCTGCTCGGCCTTGTTGTAGTAGCCGCTCATGATGCCGCGACCGCGGAGCAGGATCTCGCCGTCGTCGGCGATCTTGACCTCCACCCCGGGGAGCGCCGGGCCCACGGTGCCGAACCGGAAGCTCTCGGGGCGGTTCACGAAGCTCGCCGCGCTGGACTCGGTCAGGCCGTAGCCCTCGGCGATGATGATGCCCGCCGCGTGGAAGAACTCCGCGATCTCGCGCGACAGCGGCGCCGCGCCGGAGATGAAGAAGCGGATGTTGCCGCCGAAGACGGCGCGGATCTTCACGAAGACCAGCTTGTCGGCGATGGCGTACTTGAGCGACAAGAGCCCGCCGGGCTCCTGTCCCGCCTGCCGGAGCTTGCTGACCTCCTTGCCGACCGCCATCGCCCAGTTGAAGATCTTGAGGCTGATGCCGCCCTTTTCCTTGGGGCCCGAGACGATCTTGTTGTAGACCTTCTCGAAGATGCGCGGGACCGCGCCCATGAACGTCGGCTTCTGGACGGCGAGGTTGGCCACCAGGGTGTTGAGGTCGCCGTCGACCGCCGTGGCGAACCCGATGCGGAGCTGCGCACACTCCAGCACCTTGCCGAAGCTGTGGGCCAGGGGCAGGAACAGGAACTGCTTGTCGGCGGGGGAGAGGATGCCCACGCTGTCGATGGCTTCGCCCTCGAAGACCCAACAGTCGTGGGTGAGGATGACGCCCGTCGGGTTGCCCGTCGTGCCGGACGTGTAGATGAGCGTGGCCAGCCGGTCGGAGTCGATCGCGTCGGCGTTGCTCTCGTAGAGGCCCGGGTGGTCCCGGTCCCAGTCGGCGCCGCGCTTCTCGAGCTCGTCGAGGGTGAGCACCCAACCGTCCGCGCTCGGCGTCCCGTCCATCACGATGACGTACTTGAGGCCCGGGAGCTGCGCGCGCACCTGCTGCAGCTTGCCCACCTGCTTGTCGTCCTCGGCGACCACCATGCGGCTGTCGGAGTCGAGGATGATGTACGCGATGTCCTCCTTGGTGGAGGACGGGTAGATCGTCGTGCACGCGCCGCCCGAGCACAGGATGCCCATGTCGGCCAGGATCCACTCCACGCGCGTTCCCGACTGGATCGCGACGCGCTCCGAGTCGACGAGGCCGAGCGACCGGAGCCCACACGCGATGTTGCGGACGCGTGCGCCGACCTCCTTCCAGAGCATCGTCTTCCAGTCGGTGCCGCGACGGTAGTAGTACGCGTCGCCATCCGGCGTGGAACGGACACGGTGGTGGAACATCTCGGCGACGGACTTGAAGCTGGCCGCGGGCATCGTGGTGCAGGACCTCGGGTTGGGAAGGTGCGGAGTGTATCAGGCTTCGTGGCGCGCGGGGGGCGGCGGCCACACACGACCGTCGCGGAGCGTGAGCACGTCGTGTGCCAGCTCCGCGACGAGCCCGTGGTCGTGCGAAATCCACACCAGCGCGAGCCCCCGACGCGCCTGCAGCCCGCGGAGCAGCTCGACCACCCCGTCGCGCGCGACGCCGTCGAGGGAGGCGGTGACCTCGTCGCACACCAGGAGCTCGGGCTCGTCCGCCTGGGCGCGGGCGTGCGCGACACGCTGGCGCTCGCCGCCGGACAGCTCGTGCGGCAGACGCGCGAGGTACCCCCGGGGCAGCCCCACCTCGTCGAGCAGCAGGGCCAGCCGCTCGGCGCGGGCGCGGGGCGAACGACAGAGGCCGTGGGCGTCGAGCGCGAGGCCGAGCGCCTCCCCCACCGTGCACCGCGGCCCCAGCGCGGCGAGCGCGTCCTGGAAGACGGGCTGCGCGTGGCGCCGCCAGCGCCGCAGCGCTTCGCCGGCGAGCGCGCGAAGGTCG